>DASZRZ010000400.1:0-4809 GCA_035548935.1 Terriglobales bacterium | reverse complement strand
TGGATTCCCGTCAAGAGCAGGGCAAGAACTCCGCCGATCATTGCGAAGGGAACATTGGACAGCATGAGCAGGCAATGCTTGATCGAGCCGAAGGCGTTGAACAGGACTATGAAGATGAGGAACACACTCAGCGGCACGACCATCATCAGGCGTGACATGGCGCGCTCCTGATTTTCGAACTCGCCTCCCCATACGGTGAAATAGCCGGACGGCATGGTGACCTGGGCTTCGACGCGCTCGCGCATCTCTTTTACAACGCCTCCCATGTCGCGACCCTTGATGAAGACTCCAATGGCGGCGACCCGCATGCCATTTTCGCGGCTGATGTTCATGCTTCCGCTGCCGGTTGTGATGGCCGCAAGCTCGCTCAAGGGAATGCGCTGCCCGGTGGAGGTCTCGATCAGGATGCTCTTGATGTTATCGACATTGCGGCGCTGGTCGTCGCGCAGCCGCACCACCACACCGAATCGTTTTTCGCCCTCCCATATTTCGGTTGCGGTCTTGCCACCCAGCGCGGTTTCAATCGTGTCTTGGATATCCTGAATATTGATCCCGTAGCGGCCCGCTTGCAGGCGGTCGATTTCAATCTTCAGTTGCGGAACCTCGCCTCCGCGATCCACAAAAGCCCGGTCGACGCCGGGGACCCCGGCGATGGCGCGAAGAACTTCCTGGGCCTTCTGTTTAACGGCGGCGGTCTCCTCGCCGAAGACCTTAATGACGATCTGTCCGTCGATCTGGGAGATGCTTTCGAGCACGTTGTCGCGGATGGGCTGCGAGATGCTGGCTTCGATTCCGGGCAGGGCGTCCATTGCATTTTCAATTTCGTCGGAGAGCTGTTCCCGCGTGAGGTGCGGTCTCCATTCCGCGGGCGGCTTAACCCCCACGAGGAATTCCGCCATGTTAATGGGCTTGGGATCGGTGCCGTCTTCGGGGCGTCCGGCCTGCGAGATCACCGTGGTGACCTCGGGAAAGCGGTGGACGGCGGCGCGGATGAGCGCGCACTGCCGCTGCACTTCGCTCACGGAGATGCCGGGCGGCATGGTGACGTTGATCCACATGGTGCCCTCGTTGAGTTCGGGCAGAAACTCAGTTCCCATGCGGGGGGCGAGGCCGAGTGTCACCACCATAATGACGCAGGCTACGGCGAGCACCGTCAAGGGCCGGTTGAGGGCGCCCTCAAGCACCGGGCGGTAGATGCGCTTGCAGAAGGCGACGACAGGATTTTCCTTCTCCGAAATTTTATTGCGCAGGAAGAAATAGCAAAGGAGCGGAACCAGCGTGAAGGAGAAAATCAGGGAGCCAATGAGCGCCGAGGTGACAGTGTAGGCCATGGGCGCGAAGATGCGTCCCTCATGCCGTTGCAGGGTAAAGATGGGGACGTGGGCCAGAATGATGATGAGCATGGAGAACAATGTAGGGCGGCCCACTTCTGCGGTGGCGTCCATGATTGTCTGTTTCAATCCGGAGAGCGTGCG
Source organism: Terriglobales bacterium (assembly GCA_035548935.1). Lineage (GTDB taxonomy): Bacteria > Acidobacteriota > Terriglobia > Terriglobales > Acidobacteriaceae > DASZRZ01. Next base: position 3,334 of record DASZRZ010000400.1, on the reverse strand, counting down.
CTCTCCATGTTGCTCGGAAAGGTGGCGGTAGATATTTTCCACCACGATGACGGCGCCATCGACAATGATGCCAAAGTCCATTGCGCCAAGAGAGAGCAGGTTTGCGGGGATTCCGCGGATGGTTAAGCCCAGGAAGGTCGCCAGCAGCGAGAGTGGAATGATAATGGTGACGATTGCGGCCGGGCGCAGGTTGCCGAGAAAGATGTAGAGGATGAGCGATACGAGGAGCGCGCCTTCCAGCAGGTTTTTGAAGACCGTGTGAAGCGTGGTGTCGATGAGCCAGGTGCGATCGTAGTAGGGGACGATGCTGACACCCTTGGGCAGGATCGACGAGGTAAGAGATTCGATCTGCTTTTTAAGCGCTGTAAGCACCTCGGAAGGGTTGTCTCCCTTGCGCATCAGGACGATGCCTTCCACCACTTCGTCCTCGGAATCCTGTCCAACCAACCCCTGGCGCGGAACGGTGCTGGTCTTGACTTCCGCGATGTCCTTCACCAGCAGCGGGGTTCCGTTGTGCTCGGCCACCACCGTGTTGCCGATGTCTTCGCTCGAGCGCATGAGGCCGATGCCGCGGATCAGGTATTGCTGCTCGCCCTTTTCCAGGTAGCTGCCGCCAGCGTTGGTATTGCCTCTCTGCATGGCCGAAAAGACCTGTTGCAGGGTTACGCCGTAAGCTTTCATCTTCGGCAGGTCGAGTCCGACCTGGTACTGTTTGATGAAGGCGCCGCGCCCGACTACGTCGGCAACACCCGGCACCATCTTCAGATATCGTTCGACCACCCAATCCTGAATCGAGCGCAGATCGGTGGGGCTCACCGAGTCGCCCTTAAGGCGGTAGCGGAAGATTTCACCCACCGGGGTGGTTAAGGGCGCAAGCTGGGGCTGTACGCCGGGAGGAAGATCCACGGTTTGCAGGCGTTCTAGAACTTGCTGGCGGGCAAAATAGTTGTCTACGCCATCGTCGAAGGTGATCACCAGAAACGACAACCCAAACTGAGTATGGGAAAACATGCGCACGGCCTTGGGCAGGCCGCTCAACCCAATCTCAAGCGGGATGGTCACCTGTTTCTCGACCTCTTCCGCGGCCCGGCCAGGATGCAGCGTGACCACGTTCACCTGGGTATCGGTCACATCGGGAAAGGCTTCCACGGGAAGAGACCGGAAGGCCGCCACGCCCGCGCCGATGAAGACAATCGTGGCCAGGATCATCAGCAGCGGCTGGTTCAGTGCAAACTGGACGACTTTTCTCATGACTAGGTCTCTTTCTTCTCCCGTTCGGAGTTGATGAGAATCGCGCCTTTGACCACCACTTTGTCTCCCGTTTTCAGGCCATTGATCACGCGGCTTTTGGTGCCATCGTCCTGCGTGACCTCAACCGGGCGCCGCACAAAACTTCCTTCGCCCACGCAGACATAGACGTAGTTATGTCCGCCTTCACTTAGTACGGCCTCCGCGGGAACGGTCAGGCCCTTCTGCGACTCCTGCAGGAAAATGTTGGCGGAGGCGAACATCTCCGGCTTGAGCCGCCGCCCGGCATTGGCAACCAGGAACCGGACCTTTACGGTTCGTGTGGTGTCGTCCACCACATCGCTGATCCACGACACGCTGGCGTTGAACATTTCATCCGGGTAGGCGTCGGTTACCACGCTGGCCCTCTGTCCAATGCGGATGAGGTGCAGATCGCGCTCGAAGACGTCTCCCAGCACCCATACGTCATCCAGAGATGCGATGGTGAGCAGCGGGTTGACATCCGGTTGAACGAACTGTCCCTCGGTCACTTTGCGTTCAATCACTGTGCCGTTGAGCGGCGAGCGGACCGGGATTTTTGCGATGGTGGATGATGCCGAATCGTTGGCAATCCCCAGAACGCGCAGGGACTCCTCGGTGCGGTTTACCCGCAATTTTGCCTTATCCAGATCGTTGCGGGCCTGGTCGAGGGCAATGCGCGAGGAGGCCTGATGCTCGTAGAGGTCTTGCGTCATGGCGAAGGTTTTTTCGGCGAGATCAAGGTCCTTGTGGCTGTCCATATGCTCGGAGAGCGCGGTTGCGGCCTCGCGGCTGTAGATCGAGAAGAGCGTGTCGCCTTTGCGAACACTGTCCCCAACCTTGAGGCGCAGGTCCTGAACCTGTCCCATCAGCGGCGGGATAATGCGCGCCACGTGGTCTTCGTCGAACTGAATTTTTCCGGAGACCTTCAGCACCAGGGGCAGGTTCTCCTCTTTCAATTCTTCGATTTTGATCCCCGAGTTCATGCGGGGATCCAGGTTGACCGCCTCGGATGCGGTGGCGCTCTGTGCCTTCGCCGGCTGCTTGTTGGCGGCGGCGTTTGCGTCCGGATGGGATAACGAGCAATCCAGCGCAAAGCCGGTAATGCCGAGAGTGAAGAGCAGGAGCCAGGTAGTCCTGTATGTCATGGCACAATCTCCGTTCCTACAGCGGAAGTAAGCGCTACGATTGCGCGAAGGTAGTCGGCCTTCGCCTGGTAGTAGCTCTGCATGGTGTCGTTGAATGCCCTCTGGGCATCGAGAAACTCGATCAGGGTGGAAGCCCCCGATTTATAGGTATAGCCAACCGTGTCGCGGGCTTCCTGCGCGGGCTTTAGAAGATTGTTTTCGATCTCCTGCACCAGGGTGCGTGAGGAAGCGAAGCTCTGATAGGCGGTCTTCACCTCGGACGAGATGGAAAACTGCAATGCCGTAATGCGGCTGGTGATCTGCTGCCGCTCGGCCTCGGCGCGTGCAATCTCACCCTGGTTGCGGTTGTAGAAGGGCAGCGGGGCGCTGAAGAACAGGCCCACGGAGTTGGAGGTTCCGCTAAGACCCTGCTGGCGGCGATACTCCGACCCCACCGTGTAGTCGATCTTTCCCTGCGCGATTTGCAGCCGGAGGTCCGCCTGCGATCGTGTCTGCGTGAGCACCGCCGCGGCAAGGTCGGGCCGGTGCTGGCGGGAGAGATCCTCCAGGTGTCCGAGTTCGAGGGGAAGGTTTTGCCCGGAGACAGAGAGGTCGTCGGTGATATCGACGAGATTACTTCCCGGCTTTCTTCCCAGCAGGGCCTGTAGGCGCGTCTGTGCCTGGAGCAGGCTGAGTTCCGCCCGGCTCACGTTGGCGCGGAACTGCAACATCGCCACCCGGGAGCGGGTCAGCTCCAGCGGAGAAATGGAGCCTGCCTTCACCCGGCTCTCGTTAAGGCTTACCAGATTCTCCAGGGTTTTGTAGTTATCGCGCGCCAGTTGAAGATCGGCCTTGGCGGCAATGGCATCCACGCTCGCGAGGTCCACATCGTTTCTGAGCTTGCGGATGAAATCCTGTATCTGGATTTCGGCGATCTGCCG
>DASZRZ010000399.1:0-3556 GCA_035548935.1 Terriglobales bacterium | reverse complement strand
AGATGAAAGAACGGTTGTTCATGCCTTATTTCTCCACCAAGCAGCGGGGCACGGGTCTTGGCCTGACAATTGTGAGCCGTATTATCGAGGATCATCAGGGTTCGATCAGGGTGGAAGAGAACCAGCCGATGGGCGCCCGTTTTATAGTGGAGCTTCCGCTCGCCGCCGATGCGGCGCAAGGGCTCTCAGCGTGATGGTTTCCATGAACTCCATTCTTATTGTCGACGACGAAACGGGAATCCAGCGGTCGCTTGCCGGCGTTCTCGAGGACGAAGGCTACAAGCCTGCCGCGGTTGCCAGCGCGGAAGAATGCCTTGCCCTGTTTGCCACGCAGAAGTTCGACCTGATCCTGCTCGACGTTTGGCTGCCGGGCATGGATGGCCTGGAGACGCTGCAAAAGATCAAAAGCATTGAGGATTCGCCCGAGGTCATCATGATCTCCGGCCACGGAACGATTGAAACCGCAGTGCGGGCCACGAAGCTGGGGGCCTTCGATTTTCTGGAAAAGCCGCTCTCCCTGGAAAAGACGCTGATCCTGGTGAAGAACGCGCTGGAGGCGCGCCGCCTGCGCGGCGAGAATCGCGACCTTAAACAAAAGCAGCAGCCGCGCAGCGCAATTGTGGGCGAAAGCATCCCCATGAAGGCCCTTCGGCAGCAGATTGCCCTAATGGCGCCCACCAATGGAAGGGTGCTGATTTACGGGGAGTCAGGCACGGGCAAAGAGCTGGCGGCACGGGCGATCCACGCACAGAGCCTGCGAAAAGACGCGATGTTTGTCGAACTGAATTGCGCGGCGATTCCCGAGGACTTCATCGAAAGCGAACTATTCGGACATCAGAAGGGCGCATTCGCCGGGGCCATTGCGGAAAAAGAGGGCAGGTTCCAGAAAGCGAATAACGGCACCCTGTTCCTCGACGAAGTGGGCGACATGAGCCTGAGAACCCAGGCCAAGGTGTTGCGCACCCTGGAAGAGCAGCGATTCACCGTGCTGGGGGGCGACGAGCCGGTTACCGTGGATGTGCGCGTGATCGCCGCCACGAATCATGATTTGGAGGATGAGATCAGCCGCGGAAATTTCCGCGAGGACCTCTTCTACCGGCTGAATGTAATTCCCTTCTATGTGCCGCCATTGCGCGAGCGGCTGGAGGACGTGCCGCTGCTGGCGCGCCATTTCCTTAAGGAGTTTTCCGCCGCCTACAGCCGGAAGCCGAAGGAGATTACCGACGATGCGATCGAAACCCTGATGCGTTACACATGGCCGGGGAACATTCGCGAATTGCGCAACGTGATTGAGCGCATTGTGATCATGAATCCCACCATGACACGGTTGGACCGCAAGCACCTGCCTCCCCTGGTGCATCGCAACGGTGGCCGCCGCACCCGCGCGGAGGAATTTTCAAGTCTGCAGCAGGCGCGCGCCGCCTATGAACGGGACTTCATCCTTAAGAAACTGGACGAAAATCACGGCAACGTGACACGCACCGCCGAGGTGCTTGGACTGGAGCGGAGCCACCTGTATCGCAAGATGAAGGCGCTTGAGATTGCGGTAAAGGAATAGTCAGGGCGCGAAAGCCGGGGATCAGGCTTCCACACTGGCTGCGGCGTGCGCCATTTCGGCAAGCTGGCGGCGCCAATCGAGCGACTCCACAAAGGCCGCCGAATCCCGCCAGTTGGGGCGCATCTTCACGAACAGTTCCAGAAAAACCTTCTTGTCGAGCATGCGCTCAATCTCCAGGCGGGCCGCGGTTCCGATCTTTTTCAGCATCTGCCCGCCCTTGCCGATCAGGATCGCCTTCTGCCCTTCGCGTTCGCAATAGATCATGGCGGCGATGCGGTCGAGCTTGCGGCCTTCCTCAAAGCGCTCGATGACGACCGCGGCGGCGTAAGGAACTTCCTCGCCGGCATTCAGCAGCACCTGTTCGCGTATGGCCTCGGCGACCATGAAGCGCACGGGGATATCCGTAAGCTGATCTTCCGGGAAGATCGCCTTGCCCTCGGGCAGGTTTTTCACCGCCGCTTCCAGCACCAGCTCCAGATTGTCCTTCTTGAGGGCGGAGATGGGAATGATCTCGCGAAACTCGTGCTCATTACTCCATGTCTGGATCACGGAAAGCAGTTTGCGCTTGTCCACGAGATCGATTTTGTTCAGCAGCAGAATCGCCGGGGTGGCGGAGCGCTTTATCAGTTCGATCACGAACTTCTCTCCCGTGCCGAACCTCTGGGTAACATCGGTGATGAGAAGAATGAGATCGGAGCCGCCGAGCGCCTCGTGAACCTCCTGCATCATGTTTTTGTCGAGGCGGGTATCCGCCTTGTGGACGCCGGGCGTATCGATGAGAACAATCTGCGCCTTGGGCCGGGCCTTGGTTTTCGGAAGGTTGACGATGCCCTGCAGGCGGTTGCGGGTGGTCTGCGGCTTGTGGGTAACGATTGCGAGCTTTTCGCCCACAAGCGTATTGAGAAGAGTCGATTTGCCCGCGTTGGGGCGTCCCACGATGGTTACGAATCCTGATCGCATGCTATGGCTGGCCTTTATGCCCGAATCTGCCGCTGGGCTCGCGTTGGTTCGGGCTGTTGGCCGGCCCGGGTAATCCGCATGCGGATCACCCGGTACTCGGAAGATTCCACGACCTCAAACACCAATCCATCCACCTGAAGGACTTCACCGGGCTTGGGAATATGGCCGGCGGCCTCACTGACGAGTCCGGCAACGGTAGTTGCTTCGGTCTCATCCGGGCGCACTCCGAAGAGTTCCGCCAGGCGGTCTACATCCATATTACCGGGTACGACAAACGAGCTGTCGCTCTCGCGCACGATGTCGGCTTCCGCTTCGTGCTCGTCGCGTATTTCACCAACGATTTCTTCCACCAGGTCCTCAATGGTGACCAGTCCGGCAACGGCGCCATACTCGTCCACGACCACTTCCATATGCACGTTTTCTTTCTGCATCTCGCGCAGCAGATCGCTCACGCGTTTACTCTCGGGAACCAATCGCACATCGGGCTTCATGAGGGACCGCACCGTGCGGGTGCGCGCCTCGGAATCGGCGACCTGAAGCACGTCGTGAGCGAAGGCGATGCCGATGATTTTATCGATGGCACCGTCATAGACGGGAACCCGCGAGTAAGGCCGCATGCGCAGCATCTCCGTGAAGTGCTCCACGGTTGTTTCCGACGGAACCCCGAAGATTTCAGGGCGCGGGGTCATCACCTCGCGGACGATCTTGTCGCCGAATTCCACCACCGAATGGATCAGTTCGCGGTCGCTCTCCTGGAGAATGCCCTCCTCCTGCCCGGCCTCAATCAGCGCGTCGACCGCCTCGGAGGGATGCTCGGGCTCGCGCTCCGTGCGGTCACGGGTAAGAGTCGCCACCGAAAGGCAGAAGCCGATCACCACCGTAACCGGTAAAACCAGGTAGGTAAGCATCCGCAGGACCGGCACAAAATTCATCAACCAGTCGCCGCGGGTGCGGGAGAAGAGGATAAAAGGAATCACGCGGTTGAATACGACCACGATGGCGATCAGCAGAATGGCAAGCTGCGCGATTTCAGCCGCG
>DASZRZ010000398.1:0-3699 GCA_035548935.1 Terriglobales bacterium | reverse complement strand
TACGGATCACAGGCGAGACTCTGATTATCAGTCTCGCGGAATTGGGATTTTTTAACAGCGGAGAGGCCACGCTTTTGCCGGAGGGGGTTGCGTCCCTGGGCCGCATTGCACGCATACTGAATTCAAAAGGATTTGAAATCCGTGTCGAGGGTCATACGGATAATGTTCCCATCCATACGGCGCGGTTCAGGTCCAACTGGGAACTTTCCACCGCTCGCGCTACAGAAGTGGTCTCGCTGCTGGTGGAGCAATATGATTTTGACCCCCGCAAAATATCGGCAGCCGGGTATTCTGAGTTTCATCCCGTGGCTTCCAATGACAAACCTGAAGGCCGGCGGCAGAACCGCCGCGTGGATGTCGTGGTGGTGTCGCGGTCAACTCCCGAGGTGGCTCCTAAAGTCGTAGCGGAGGCCAGCTCTCCCTGAGTCTCCCGGGAAAACCTTCACTAAAGTTAACGCCCAAATGGCCGATAGAGGTCCTATCTGGGCAATCCCGCCGCCGGGACCGGCCTCTTTGCCGTTCTGTGCGGGCGAAAGAATTGGTTGAATCACTATGTTTGCCATTGTCGGAATCATTGTCGTTTTCGGTGCAGTCGTCGCCGGCTACAAAATGGAGCACGGCAATTTGCAGGTTCTATTGCAGCCAGCGGAGCTCGTGATTATCGGAGGAGCGGCGGTGGGAACCGTCTTCATCGCTAATCCGCTGCATATCGTGACCAAGATCTTCAGTGGAATCATTGGTGTTTTCACCGGTTCAAAATTTGGCAAAAAACGTTACTCCGATTCCCTGAAGATGATGTACGACCTGCTGAGTAAGGCCCGCCGCGAGGGACTCATGTCTCTCGAAGCCGATGTGGAAGATCCGGCGAAGAGCCCCATCATCTCAAAGTATCCTGCTTTTATTAAGGATCATGGCACTCGCAACTATGTCTGCGACACAATGCGGATGGCCATTACCGGCGCGGAACCGTTCGAATTAGACCAGCTTCTGGAAATCGACATGGATACCCGCCGTCACGAAGCGACGGAGCCCACGGCAGCTCTTAACAGCATGGCCGACTCGCTTCCAGGATTGGGCATCGTTGCCGCCGTCCTGGGCGTGGTCATCACCATGGGATCGCTCGGCGGACCTCCCGAGGAGATCGGCCACAAGGTGGCCGCTGCCCTGGTCGGTACATTCCTGGGAATTTTGCTTTGCTACGGTTTGATTGGCCCTCTGGCCGCCAACATGTCCAAAGCCATCGACGAGGAGCAGGCGTATCTCCACATGCTTCGCGTGCTCATGATCTCCTATCTTAAAGGAAGCGCCCCGATCATGGCGGTTGAAGCGGCGAGGCGCGTGATTCCAGAGCACGTTCGTCCCTCGTTCCAGGAACTTGAGAAAACATGCCGCGCGAGCAGCGGCGAGCCAGCAGCAGCAGCAGCGGCAACCGCGTAAAGGGTGATGCATGGCGGCGAAACCTCCCATCATTATCGTTAAGAAAAAGGTGGCGCACGGCGGCCACCACGGCGGAGCGTGGAAGGTTGCTTATGCCGACTTTGTCACGGCGATGATGGCCCTGTTCATCGTGCTGTGGCTCATGAACAGCAGTAAGCAGGTGCAGGATGCAATCGGGGGATATTTCAAGGATCCTTCGGGAACCTCCAAGATGGTCGGCACCGACCAGAGAGGGTCGGGGGAAAACTTCAAAATCACCAAAGAAGATATGCCCAAGCTCAAAGAGCAGTTGCAGAAGGCATTCCGCCGCCTGGATGACTTTGAGAAGCTGAAAAGCCAGATTGAAATCACCGTAACCGCGGAAGGACTGAGAATCGAACTGTTGGAATCCGAATCCGGCACCTTCTTCGAGAGCGGAATTCCCCAGCCGAATCAGGATGGCAAAGAATCCTTACTGCTGCTGGCCAGAGAACTGGGCAAGGTTCCCAATAAAATTTCCATCGAAGGACACACGGATTCCAAGCCCTTCGGAAAAAGCGGGGAGTACAGCAACTGGGAGCTTTCGAGCGACCGGGCCAACGCTGCCCGCCGCTTTATGCAGCAAAATGGACTACGCCTGGATCAGGTCTCGCAGGTGAGGGGCTACGCGGATCAGATGCTCCGCGATCCCAAAGACCCATTCAGCGCCTCCAACCGGCGCATTTCCATGATCGTGCAATACCTGTCTCGAACTCCCAACGATGGGAACTCCAAACCCGAATCATCCAATGCTCCGGACCCACAGAAATCCTCCGATGCTGCGAAAGCACCCGAGGAAAAGCACGATACTGCAGCGGCTTCGACTTCCCCACCGGCTTCTCATTGAGCTTTTGATCTTGTGATCTTTGATCTCTTGATTTCTGGCTCTCTGCCAATTCCAATTTTCCTATTTCAAGCCTAACTTTGTCCTAATTCGGAACGCTGTCCCGATTCTGAACGCTCAATTCCGCCCACCCGCCGCTCATTCCATTTTCAGAAAATACCTTAAATTATTGGAATTCAAGGAGTAAGCAACGTTTTGCATTAGGGGCCTCTAATTGCATTAAGAAAAGCGATTAGGAAATCGGGAGAGACCATGTACACCCAAACAATGGACACACAAACTGACATCACAGCGCGGCTACTGGTGGCCGAAGACGAAGTTCCTCTGGCAAATTTTCTGGAACGCGGCCTGATCAGCTGCAAGTATTCGGTGAAGGTCGTCCACGACGGCGCGGATGCATTCCAGACCGCGGGCGAAGTTCATTACGATTTGATGCTGCTCGACCTGAACCTCCCCACCCTTGATGGAATCAGCATTCTCAAACAGCTACGGCCATCCAAGCCGGACCTGCCAATCCTGGTGCTAACCGGGCGCAGCGGCATTGAAGATCGCGTAATGGCTCTCGACGCGGGAGCGGATGATTGCCTGCCAAAGCCGTTTTCCATCCTGGAATTGCGGGCCAGAATCCGCGCCCTTCTGCGGCGGCGAAACCCCCGGGAAAGCCGCGTAATGCAAATTGCAGACCTTACGATGGACCGCGACAGGTATTGGGTAGAGCGTGCCGGAAGAAAAATCAGCCTGACGGTGAAAGAATTTTCCGTCTTTGAATACCTGATGCTGAACGCCGGACGGCCCGTCACCCGGCCCATGATCATGGAGAACGTCTGGAAGATGCCGCACGATCCCAACAGCAACCTTGTGGATGTTTACGTTAAATACGTTCGCGACAAGATCGACACTCCCGGCTCGGTCAAACTTTTAAAAACCGTTCGCGGTGTTGGATATGTGCTGTCGGAAAATTGATCGAATAGCCGCAGTGAATATTCAAGACTAAGCCTGAGGATGCCCAACCGGGCGGTAACAACAAAGTGATCTGCAGAGTGGAAAAGAGGAGCGCACATGTCCAGCATGCCGGCAGTCCGGAACACACCGATGAACGAACTGCTTCCCGGTAAAGCAGCCAGCGTCGTAGTTGTAAGCTCAAACTCAAAACTGCGGCAGAGCCTGCTTCCCGGGCTCGCAACTCGATACGAGATTGTCAGCGAAGCCGCCAGCGGATCCGAGGCCCTTGAGGTCATTGAATCGCAGGCACCCTCAACGGTACTGCTCGATCCCGCGCTCCCCGATCTGCGAATTGAAGATTTCACCGACATTATGCGGAGTCAGTTTCCACAGGTTCAGATCATCCCGATGAATTCCTCGGCTGATCAACCGCTATTGGATTCTTCTTCATTTTCATC
>DASZRZ010000397.1:0-11138 GCA_035548935.1 Terriglobales bacterium | reverse complement strand
CCTTCGCCGCCAGCGCCGCATCCGCCAGCCGCGGACTGATCGACCTCGCCACATCCAGCGGCGTCGTCCCGCGCGGCAATATCTTCTCGCTGCCATCCGGCAGCTTCACTCGAATGCTGGTCTCTGCTTCACTCTCCGCCGTCACCGGCGATGAAACGCTCTCTGCCATAAGGAAAACCTGTCGAAACCCCGGGAAGTATCCCGGAAACGTGAGTCTATTTGAATCGCGCTTGCCGGAGCAAACCTCACCCGGTCAGAACCGGGCTCCTCATACAGCCTCAAGCTGAATTTTAGGCACAAGCTGAATTGGGGCTCAGCGAATCTAAGCTCAACTGGCTTTACGACTGGATGGCTTGAGATTAACGGATTGAGATTGACGGCTTGGGAAATCAATTCACCGTCACTGCCACCGAGGCCGTCGTCCGGCCATATTGGTTGGTGGCGTAGATCGTATACGTAGTGCTCTGCCCGGGAATCACGCTCACGCTCGTTCCGCGCACCGCGCCCACCTGGGGCGAAATGATTACATACGAGGCGCCGTTCACCGCCCAGCTCAACGTCACCGTACCGGTAGCCCCGGTTGCCGCCGGACTCGCCGTGAAACTGCCAATCGTTGGCGCGGCTCCCCTGGGCACATTCGCCGACGTGTACACCGGACTCATCTGCACCACCTCGAAGTCCGACGTCTTTACATTCCCCAGTTGATGCAGATCGTTGTTATCCCATCGGCTGTCGGGCGCTCCGCTTAAATACAGCGAGCTGCCGTTATCGGCCATGATCATGCCGTACTTCTTCAGCGCGTTCAGGATCACCTGGTTCGCCGCCGAGTATCCGGCAACGTTAAAGTTGGCCTTCAGCCGCATCCGCATTCCCATCGGAGCCGCATTGGGATCGCTGGAGTTGGCCGCCCAGTGCGATGCCGGAGGCACCATCGCCGCCCGGCTATGCTGCAGCGTAAACCGCAGCGCATGGCGGATTTGTCCCGCCGCAACTTCGTCATAGCGTGCCAGCCCCGGAAAGACCGGCAACCCGGCGGCATCCGCCGAGGTCCACGTCCACGGCCTCTGCTGATTCGCGGTCAGGTCCCACACCGCCGCCGACCCGGCCGTCCACCCGCCGCCACTCGGATAAGCGCTATACAGCTCGTAAAGAAAGCACCGGCTCTTGTCCAGCACCAGCACGTGCCGGTCTCCGCTCCCCGGATTCGGATCGCCCTCAATCGGCGCATTCGCCGGAACCGGCATCGGCCCCGGATCGCTCTCCGATCCATACGCGCTGAACAGTATGCTGGCTCCAGCCTGGCTCGAATCCACAATTGAGTAAGGGATACCGATATTGCTGCCGTTGTATTGTCCGCTGCCGAAGTCGGCATGGATTCCGATGCTGCTTCCAATCGCGCTCACAATGGCGCTGGAATTGGCATCCACCGCCGCCGCCGATATGTCCTGGTTCCAGGCGTTATCCGTGGGGAATGGAAGGTATCCGTTCAAACTCGCACCCTGCCCCGCCGCCATCGCGCTGCACGCGCTCACCGGACTCGTTCCAGACCCCGATCCGCTCCCCGTTCCGCCGCTGCCTGCTCCCGAACCGCCAGAAGTCCCCCCAGTCGTTCCCGCGCCCGTTCCCCCGGCTCCCGTTCCTCCGGTACCACCGCCACTGGCCCCACCCGGATTGGTCGTGCCGCCCGCGCCAGCCTGCTCCGGCCCCTTGGCGGCCCCGCAGCCAGTCGCTGCCAGAGACGCTATCCCCAATAAAATCAACACCAGCGTGAGCAGAGCTTTGCGAGACATCATGACAACAGTCTCGCCCCTCCGCCTCCTTCCGGTAAGAGAACCGAGGTTCACCGCAACCGGGGATGGGGGCTAGCCCTCCCGATAGCCAATGCCCATCATCCTGGCTCAGCGATATGAATATTCCGGAAATTGAAGAGGGGATATGCGTGCGATCAGAACAGCCAGCAATTGCGACTCTAGAAAGATGCTTGCCAAATCTCCGGCCGCAGATTAACCGCGTTCTCCAGTGGTGGCATGATTGTGAAGATACGCGGCTCCTTGGCGAACAGATGAACTCTGTAGAGCCGCCAATCCTCGGGACGCTCTGTTGAGAGATCACGTTCGTTGCGGCTCAGGAAAAATGGCGTCCGCGCTGATCCATTAGTGGTTTTGACTTCCAGCAGACGTTCGCGTCCGCTTGTGTCAAACGAAAGCACATCGTAGCCCGCGCCATCCCCGTCTTCCGCAGAGACCCAACGGATTTTCCGGGACAAGTCAGACCGGCCAGCCTCGATGAGTTGCAGGCGCTCGACCTGTAAAACAAACTCCTCTCCGGCTTTGCCCAGGCAACGGTTCCGAAAATCCCGCTCCACAGGATCAAATTTCCGCACCAGCCGACGCAAAGAATTAGGAATAGGGGCTTGCTCAACTGCTGCTAGCTTAGGAGGCGCTACGAACACTGTTGCCGGGGAAGACGGCACCGACGGCGTAGTAGCTGGCATAGCTTCAAGCACGGACGGATGTGCTATCAGGTAGCGGTCTATGGCAGCGAATATTGCGTTCTGGTAGTTCCTTTTCGGTTTGTACCCAGTAATCCACGGCAGACCTAACTCATCCAGAACCGCCGAAATATTCTGGTGCTTGAACTCGACCGAGCGGTGAGTCCGGCCGATCTGCGCCATGAGTGCTTCACTATGGCGAATCTTGGTGTAATTCTGCCCGGATAGTTCGGCCCCAAGCATGGAGAAGTAATCGGCGACGATCGCGTCGAGTTCGTCATCCTGCCAATTCAATCCCAATCTTCGCTCATCAGCCATTCATTTTGCCGCAGCTTCTGGACGCTTATGGTGTTTAACAATGAGACCGTAGGGGCATTTTGTCTTTCCTGGGTGCCCAGCTGCAAGTGGAAACGAAGAAAGTGCCAAAGCTTCTATCCGCCGAAAGCCAGCGCCCCAACACGAGTATCTCCGGTGGCAGTGAGATCGTGGCATTCGCCGGTTACCGCGAGGAGCGGGGCGGCTACCTTCTCAGCGTTACTCCTTATAAAAGGGTCAAGAAGCAGAGTTGGAGATGTACGGTCTTGCAGACTTCGTGGTTCCCTACCTTCTCACTCCCAGCGCCTCCACGATCCGGTCAAAGTCATCCAGGGAGTTGTACTCGATCACCACTTTCCCCCGGCCCTTCCTGTCTTTAATCCGGACACGCGTTCCCAGTGCCTCCTCCAGCCTTCGCTCCGCCGAGCGCACATTGGGATCCACCGGCTTCGGCGTCTTCTCTTCCTTCTCCGTGGGCTGCAGCAGCTCGTACACCACCTCTTCCGTCTGCCGCACCGACAGGCCCTCATTCAGAATGCGCTTCGTCACCTGGATGATCACCTCCCACGAATCCAGCGCGCCCATCACCTTCGCGTGGCCCAGGCTTACCTGCCCCAGCGTGATCGCCGACTGTGTCTCCACCGGCAGCCGCAGCAGCCGCACATAATTCGCAATCGTCGCGCGGTCCTTGCCGGTCTTCACTGCCATCTGCTCTTGCGTAAGACCAAACTCGCGCCCCAGGCGGTCAAAAGCCATCGCCTGCTCCAGCGGATTCAAATCTTCCCGCTGCAGGTTCTCAATGATGGTCAGCTCCATTGCCTGCTCGTTGGAGCACTTACGGATGATCGCCGGAACCGCCTTCAGCCCCGCCTTCTGCGCCGCCAGCCACCGCCGCTCGCCCGCGATTAACTGATACTTCGCAACACCGGAAACAGCGCTCTCCCCGCCCGCGGGAATATATCGTATTACGATAGGTTGCATGATCCCCGAGGAGCGGATCGACGACGCCAGCTCCTCCAGCGCAGCCTCATCCACGCGTTGCCGCGTCTGATATGGATTGCGCTCGATCTCCTCAACCGCAATCTGCCGGACCATCTCTCCGCTCTCCGCCGCCTGCGTTGCTACCACCACAGGCGCAGGCGCCACCACCACCGCCGTCGCACGCGCCGCCGGAATCAGCGACTCCAGTCCTCTTCCCAATACCCTCTTCTTGTCCATAGCTGTCGTTTTCGATTTCTATATCTGATCAGATTTCTATGACGGATTAGTGAGATCAGTGAGCACGACAACCGTCGTCATCGGGCAGGCCGGTGCCGTCAACTTTCGCCGCCGCTCTGGTCTCAGCTGCCTTCGCTTCCATGCTCTTCACGATCTCTTCCTGTTTCTCCGGATTGGCGTAGATAAACTCGTTCAGGATTTGTGTGAATTCCTGCTTCATCGAACAATCTCCGGCATTGCTTTCAAGGCTGGTAACTTTCTCAACTGAGGCTTCAGTTCTTCTGCTTCCGGCCAAAGGATTTCATAAGCCGTCCCAAACCCGACCCTCCCCCTACCTCGGCAAACTGCGGAACCCCGGCCACACTCACAATCGCAGCCTCCGGCTTGCCCCCGGATCGCTCCTCGGATTCGGCGGCGCGAGCCCCCATCACCCGGGCCATAATCTCCTTGGCCAGCCGGATATATGCCTCCGACCCACGCGATCGCGGATCATACAGCAGCGCTGGCTTGCCATGGCTGGGCGCTTCCGCCAAGCGGATATTGCGTGGGACCGTGGTGCTGAACAACTTATCTCCAAAGTAGTTGTGCAGCTCCACCGCCACCTGCTGCGCCAGGTTGGTCCGCTCGTCATACATGGTAAGGACCACCCCCTCCACAGCGAGCTTGGGATTCAGGCTCACGCGGATGCGCTCTATGGTATCCAGCAACTCGCTCACGCCCTCCATGGCGAAGTACTCCGCCTGCATGGGAATGAGCACGGTGTCGGCTGAAACCAGACAGTTCAGGGTCAGAAGATCGAGCGCTGGCGGGCAGTCCAGAACAATGAACTGGAAGCGGTCGCGCAGGCCTTCCAGGGCACTGCGAAGTTTGAATTCCCGCTCCTCCGCCTCCACAAGCTCAAGATTCGCCCCGATCAGGTTCTTCGAGGATGGAATCAACCAGAGATGCTCCAGCTCGGTTTGGAGCAGTATCTGGTCGGGCGGGATCGCGCCGGTAATCAGATCGTAGGTGCTGAGGCGGCTTGGATCCTTTCCAAAGCCCACTCCACTGGAGGCATTGGACTGCGGATCGCAGTCGATCAGCAGCGTTGGCACCTCGGCGGCGGCAAAAGACGCGGCGAGGTTGATGGCGGTGGTGGTTTTACCCACTCCGCCCTTCTGATTGGCTACAGCTATAACCCTTGCCATGATGGACACAGGAAGAATCGCGACAACAATCTAACTGAGGAGGAGGAACTGCCGCAACGCCCCAATTTGGTGCAAAGTTCGAAGGTTTTGCCAATTGTTCCACGTGGAACAATCCGGAGCGCCACCTCATGTTTAAAATTGTTCCACGTGGAACAATCCTGACAGTTCTGCATTTCAAAATTGTTCCACGTGGAACAATTTTGGAAGGGAACTCATGCCGAAACAGCATCCCCGCGCTTCTTTGGTATCTACTTAGTTAACATTTCGGCATCCAGCATGTACGGAATGGAATCCAATTATCTCCCGCAAAATGCAGTAAAAATAAACACTTGCACTCCACTCTCCGCGCTAAAACGATGTGAGAGGCCACGCAAGGGGTGGCGGGAGGAAGGCTTGTCCCACTGTTACTATTATGGTTACAGGGGAACAAAATGCGAAATATATTGCGGGCTTTTGGCGGGGGTTGAACCTGGGAGAGGGGGATCTCGGTGTTGGCGGTCCGAGTGAGTGGACCACTCCACGTAGAGGGGCGTCCATGCGCCAACTTGAAACCTGCGAGCTCGAGGCCAACGAACCTTGAAACCAACAAACCTGAAATCAACAAACCTGGAAACCAGCGAATCTGGATCAAGACAGATAATCCGCTCGATGATTGTGGGGGAGGGGGAGGGGGGTTCCGTCAAGGTAACGAAGGGCATTTGCCAAAATGGGGAATGCACTTGTGCCTCTTAGGACGGCTTACACACGAAAGAATCTGTTCAATAGGGCTTTTTGCGGATATAAGAACTGCGGGGGGAGTAGCAAGATTTACACCACACCTCCTGCCGCTTTACTGCAAATACAGACGAGGAGTGTGCTAGAAACTGAGACTCGGGTTCCGGCATCTCCGCTGGTGGAGAGCATAAAAAACAGCAGGGGTTTGCCAGCCTCGCCGGAGAGGGCGTTTGGCCGCTCACGTGCGAAGGTAAACAAGATCTCCGACAAACAAGATTTCGAACCGACGAAAGGATTTTGACTCCATGTGGAAGCCCACGAATCAGCCATCGACCCCGTCCTCCCCGAGCTCGGAACCGCAGCGCCCGGCGCAGCCTTCGACGCCCGCAA
Source organism: Terriglobales bacterium (assembly GCA_035548935.1). Lineage (GTDB taxonomy): Bacteria > Acidobacteriota > Terriglobia > Terriglobales > Acidobacteriaceae > DASZRZ01. The sequence goes on along the minus strand of DASZRZ010000397.1, from coordinate 4,823 downwards.
CCAGCAGCGCACCCGAGCCAATGCCGGCAGCAGCGCCGCGCAATGCCACCCTGAACTCCACCGACCAGGCCACGATTGGCAAGTCGCTGGTGATCAAGGGAGAGGTGAGCGGCTCGGAATCTCTTTATATTGATGGCCGCGTGGAGGGCTCGATCAACCTGGCGGGCAACCGGGTGACGGTTGGACGCAATGGCGTGGTGAATGCCAACGTAAATGCGCGCGAGATCGTTGTGATCGGCAAAGTGCGCGGCAACCTGATGGCGAGCGACCGGGTGGACATCCGCAACGAAGGTTCTCTGACTGGGGATGTGGTGGCCCAACGCATCTCGATTGAAGACGGTGCGTTCTTCAAGGGCGGAATCGACATCCGCAAGCCGGGGCAGCAAAAGACCAACGGAGAGTCCAAGGAAAGTTCCGAGCCAGCCGTCGCGGCATCCGCGCGGGCGTAGTTGAATCAAGGCTCTCGTAGTTAACGCGGGATAGTTGACTCAAGATAGAAGCGCTCGGGCCCTGGGATGCCGAAGTGGTTCCAGGCCAGAGCGCTTTTTTCAGATTTAAGTAGAGATGGTTTATCTGTGCTGGAAAAAATTCTTCAGTTACTTTCACTCCGCTGCAAGCATAAGAATACGTCGCAGCCTTTTACGGCCTCGGCTGTTCGCGCCTCCTCGGCCTCGCCCGATTGGGACAGGGTAGAAGGGCCTGCAAGCCACTACGTGGTCTGCCTGGATTGTGGACAGAAGTTTATTTACGACTGGCAGACGATGAAGATCGTTGGGGCGGTAGCTTCCACTACTCTTCCGTCGGCTCGATAGGGCTGCAGGTGGACTTACGCCTTGGGCGGATTCTTTCTCCTGGGGAGGAGTCGGAAGCCCGTTACTGACCCTTTCGGCCAGCTTAACACTTCCTCCAAGCTTACCTTTGGTAGCCGATCTCTCTCCTCGTCGGACATGTTCTGATTTGTGCTGGTAGAGGGCTCGGTCTGAGATAGTTTCGTCCGCTTCGATTCCATAGCTAAAGTCTACTCCAAGGACGAGGGTGTTCCTTCAGGAGAGGTCTTCGCCTTCCTCGGGCGGGCCGCGGCGGTCTGAGCCTTCGCTTTCTCCAGTATCTCGTCCTGTACTTTCGGGTCGGTGGCCAGCAGGAAGTCGATCAGCATCTTGCGCTGCTCGGGCGTCATCCAGTGCTTGCCGGATGGAGTTGATTTCTGGATTGTCACGGGCGGCCTCGGCTTTCAGCTTACTCTCCAGTGTACGAAAAATTGGCTAATCCCAAGGGGACTTGGCGCGCAGGAGGTTTAATGGACCGTTTTTGAAGTCGGCAGCTTATTCAGCCTGTCAATATCCTGCATCCTCTTGACGTTCTCCAGAACTCGCTCCTTGGCCTCCGGAGAGAGCTTCGGATATGGCCGCTCGGATTCTTTGGCAGGCGTCTTCTCTGCCTGCTGGCGCTCCTGCTCCACTTTCGACTCCATGGTTTTCGACTTCATAGTTTTCGATTCCATAGTTAAGGTCTCTTCCTCGTTATAATCTACTCCTGAAGGCAGGCATTGGAGCCAGCTTTTCTACTACAAACTCTCCCTATTGGATGGAGTAACGGCACGATGCTGAAATCCCGAATCGCGGCTTGCTTTTTGATTCTGACTCTCTGCGCCAGCGCAGTCCGGGGACAGAGCGACATTAAAACGGAGGTAGTCGAATACAAGGTTATTGCCACCACTAAGACATCGACTACCGAGAAGGAGATGAACGAAGCGTCCGACGAGGGGTTCCGGTTTGGGGGAACCATGGGAGGCACAACGGGCTTCGCTGGTTCGGAGGTCGTGACCATCATGGTCCGGACAGCTGCTTCATCTGGTTCATCTTCATCCAGCGGGAAGAGGCGCTACGCCTACAGGCTTCTCGCCACCAAGAAAACCTCCACGATGCAGAAGGAGCTACAAGACGCGGGAGACGAGGGATACAGCTACAAAGGGCAAACCGTTTACAGGAGTGCCTTCGGCGGGAAAGAGGTAGTGGTGATCCTTGAATTGGATCGGGACGAGAAGAGCCGGTCAAGGTATGAGTATCTACTGCTGGCGACCAAACGTACTTCGACCATGCAGAAGGAGTTATCGGATGCAGGACGAGCGGGATACGAATTCGTGGGAGTAACGGTGGGAGAAACCGCCATGGGCGGTTCCGAGGTCCTGACCATTCTGAGGAAGGTTAAACGTTGAAATAGATGGGCTCGGCGCGAAGCGGAGGAGTTTGGCATGAGGAAGCAACAGTTCTCTTTTGGGCCGGAGACAAATAAAATCCACGTAGGTCCCGGGCGGATTCTGCGTCAACCGAGTACAGGATCGTACCGTGCGTGTGCCTGATGTAGTGCTGAAGAGCGTCGGCTATGTCTGCCAAACGACACACAAGTCGGCTACCACGATTGAAGGCGATCCTTACGCCACTGGCTTCTTTGTCACCGTTCCCTCTGCCATCGTCGGAAAGAGTCTCCATTACTTCGTCACGGCGAAGCATGTCGCAGAAGATCTGGTAAACCATGAAATCCACTTTCGGGTGAACGCAGTCGGCGGCGGCACCACCCTGGTTCGCGATGTGTACCATCATTGGATTCTGCATCCGAGCGACAGAACTGCCGATGTTGCAGTTATCCCTTTCACGCCTCACCCGAAGATGGACTTCGTTTCCATTCCCATCGGAATGTTTGCCACGCAAGAGGTGATCCGAACCAAGAACATCGGCATAGGTGATGAGGTGTTCATGACGGGTTTGTTCGAGCCAGCTCAGGCGGACAAACGCATTATGCCGATTGTGCGCCATGGCAACATCGCCCTGATTGCTGGCGAGCAGATTCAAACCGAGTTAGGCTACGCCGACGTGTACTTGGTAGAGGCACGGTCAATCGGCGGCATCAGCGGCTCTCCGGTATTCGTGCGAGAGACCATAACGCTGAAGGGCAACTGCGATGATGGCTCGCCGATTGAACTCTCCGGTGTCGGCGATTTCTTCCTGCTCGGGTTGATGCACGGCCACTGGGACATCAAGGAATCGGGGATGAATAAGGCCATGTTCGAACACGACCGCAAGCACGGTGTTAACATGGGCATCGGGATCGTCGTTCCAGCAACAAAAATCTTAGAGACCATCAACCAGAAATAGGTGCTGCGCCGCCACCTGATCATCTGCTCAAGCTCCCCTAATCCAAAAACCCACCGCCCTGGGCGCACACGGGCGTCCTCGTGGTGTTCCATTTTGGGCCTATTGAGTGGGGTTCCGTTCCGGAATCGCCAAGGTCGGCAATTGCCCTTTAAGCATCTGGCTTAAGAATTGGGGGGGTGCCACACTCCGTTGGTGGAGGCGCCATGCTGGATGCACTGGCATCCATGGCCACCTGAGCATTTCATCGCATTGATTCCTTCCGGAGTCTCCGCGACAGGCGTCGTCCAGCACAAACAGCTACATTCGGAAATCTTCTGGATTCGACTGTTTCCGCGCACGGTCATCCGGAGGGGACCGGCACATGCTGCCGGGAGTGAACAGGCCACAGCCAGCCAAGGGACACGGTTCGCGGTCCAAATTGATTGCTCGACCCGAGAGAAGCAAAGGAGATTGCAAAATGGAGATTGCAGATTGGAAGGCAGATGCGAACCCATTGAGCAGTCTGTCGGCGATTCGCATTCTTTTTCTTGAGGACAGCCTTCCAGAAGCCAAACCCCTGATTATGAAGTTACAGGCGGCCGGACTCCTGTTCGAACCGGAGATCGTCAACTGTTCCGCCAGCTTCATGGAAAAGGTCCGTTCCACATCATTCGACCTGATTGTTGCGGGATACCACCTACCCGACTGGACTGGTCTTGAAGCTGTACGCTGGCTGCGCTCAACGGGGAATCAGGTGCCGTTCATCCTGGCCTCGGGAGCCGTGGGAGAGGAGCTGGCGGTTGACTGCATACGGGAAGGGGCAACCGACTACGTTCTGAAGGACAGGCTGGACCGGCTGCCGCTGGCAGTCTTCCGCGCCATGGAAGACCGGAGAATTCTGAACGACCGCAACCGTACCGAGCTTGAACTGCGAAATTCGGAGGAGCGGTACCGCCTGATCATCAATCGAGCGCCCCTGGGCATCTACAGGGCGGACCATGACGGGCGAATCCTGATGGCGAATTCGGCGTTCATTGCAATGCTGGGCTTCACCAGCGAAGCTGAAGTGTTGGCGCTGCACCTTAAAGGGATTCGGGTTGATGGCCTGGATCCCCAAGCGGCTTCTCTGCTGAAGCGGTCAAGTCCCGAGATCAAGGAGAGCCAGGAGAAATGGAAGCGGAAGGACGGGAAGGTCATCATGGTCCGCATTACCAGCCGGGCGCTTCCCGATCCTGCCAGCGGAGCCACGGTAACAGAAGGGTTCGTGGAAGACACCACCGACCATCACCTGCTGCAACAGCAGTTCCTGCAGGCACAGAAGATGGAGGCGGTAGGGCAACTGGCCGGCGGGATTGCTCACGACTTCAATAATCTGCTGATGGTAATTTCCAGTTCCGCCCACCTGCTGAACGAAACCCAAGACGATGGTGAAAAACAGGAGAAATATACCCGGCTTATTTTGAACGCCTCCAAAAAAGCAGCGGCTCTGACCCGGCAGTTGTTAGCCTTCAGCCGCCGCCAGGTTCTGGATCCATTGCCGCTGCAGTTGAATTCGCTTATCGGTGATATGGCCGAGATGCTTCCCCGGGTTTTGCGGGAGAACATCAAGATCGAAATGGACCTGCAAAGCAATCTCGGAAGCGTTATGGCCGATACGGGACAGGTGGAGCAAATCATCATGAACCTGGCGGT
>DASZRZ010000396.1:0-4353 GCA_035548935.1 Terriglobales bacterium | reverse complement strand
GTAAAGGCAGGCATCCCGACGGAGCACAGGACCTCTAGGTACAACTTCCCCGACATGCGCGATACCGGGCGCTGGACCATCGGCCCTACCGTCGAGTTGCGCCTGGTCTATGGCTTTTCCGTCGAGGTCGACGCGCTCTACCGCGGATATCGCGAGCAGAGCACCTTCTTGTCTTCGGAGATCATCGCCGATGACGTCGCCATCCCGCCGTTCTCCGTCTTGTCTCGTACGGACACCAAGGTTTGGGACTTTCCGGTCCTCTTGAAATACCGCTTCGGCTCGCGTTCCTTCCGGCCTTTCGTGGACGCCGGATACACGTGGAACCATGCCACGTCCGATGTCACGACATTCACGGTCTGCCAGGGTAGCTCGAGTCTTTGTTCCACGAGCAATTACTACAACGCGTACCGCCGCACAAGTTTCACCGATTCCTCCAGCGGTCCTGCCGGCGGTGTAGGAGTCGAGTTCAAACTCGGCAAGTTTAAGCTCGCTCCCGAAGTGCGCTACATGCACTACAGCAACCCCACTTCGAACCTGGTGACCATAATGCTGGGCTTCACCTACTAAACGTAGCGCACGCTTCACACTGTGCTGAAAAAGTAAATGCAGGTGTATCCTTAAAACATTTCTGATCGTCATTGTTTTATGCGCGGCATGGATGTCGACCAGAATGAGATGTTCTTCTACGGATCGCTGGATGAGCGGGTACGGGCAGATCACCCGCTGCGCCCGCTTCGCGAGATGTGCAACCGGGCACTGCGGCAGTTGTCGCCGAAGTTCGACGAGTTGTATTCGCCGCTGGGTCGAGAGTCGGTTCCTCCCGAACAGTTAATCCGGGCATTGTTGTTGCAGGCGCTGTATTCGGTGCGCAGTGAGCGGCAGTTGATGGATCGGCTGGAGTTGGATTTGTTGTTCCGCTGGTTTGTGGGCTTAGGTGGAAGCGAACCCGCTTGGGACGCGACGGTGTTCTCCAAGAACCGCGATCGACTGTTGGAAGGGGAGATCGCGCAGGAATTCTTCCAGGCTGTATTGGGGCAAGCGCGGGAGAAGGATTTGCTATCGAGCGAGCATTTTTCGGTGGATGGGACGCTGCTGGAGGCGTGGGCGAGCAAGAAGAGCTACGGCAAAAAGCAAGAGCCGCCCGAGCAAGGAAGCGGAGCGCGCGGTCGCAAGCTGCTGCGAGATACGCATGAAAGCGCCACCGATCCGGACGCGAAGATGTACCGCAAGAGTACGGGAGGAGCCTTTCAACTCTGTCACATGGCGCATGTGTTGATGGAAAACCGCAACGGGATTCCGGTGGCAGGCAAAGTGACAGAGGCCAAGAATAGCGCCGAATGGGAGGCAGGGTTGGAGATGCTGCAGGCGATGGCGGAAGCTAGTTCACAGAGAATCACGGTGGGAGCCGACAGTGCGTACGACTACGCTGTCTTCACAGAGGCGGCCCGGGATCTGCGTGTGACGCCACACGTGGCGCAGCACCAACTTCGATCCAGCAGCATTGACGGGCGAACAACGCGCCACGACGGCTACGAGATCAGCTTGAAGAAGCGGCGATGGATCGAGCCGATCTTTGGGTGGGTCAAGAACGTGGCGATGCAGCGCCAAGTACGGCATCGAGGGCGGGCACTGGTGCAGTGGAACTTTCTTCTGGCTTTATCGGGTTACGTACTGGTGCGGATGCGCAATCTGGCAGCGGCCGCATAAGCCGTAGTGTGTCCAAAATGCCCCCAAAAAGGCATTTTGGAGCCTGTACCAGGGTAAAGGCCCAGCGTTTCGACCTTTTAAAACCTCTCTAAAAGCTAAAGCGGGAGCCTCGTCCTCGCCGCTGACTTACTTTTTCAGCACCGTGTTCAGCGTGCCGCGTCGACACTCCTGTCGACGCCTCTCCATTTATCGTTTCGTAATCATCGAAGGAGTATCCTGGCAAAGACCCCATGTTCGCCAGACTGGCTCGCTTGACCCTCTTGCTCTCTGCCTTGACCGGCCTCGCCTTCTCCCAATACGAACAGGCCGCCATTACCGGAACCGTGCGTGACACGCAGGGACGCGCTGTCCCCAACGTCCGGATCCAGATCGCGCAACCGGAAACGGGCCTTCTCAGGACCACGCGCTCCAGCAGCGCCGGCGTCTATTTCCTGCGTGGCCTCCCCCTGGGCTCCTATACCCTGACCACGGACTATCCAGGCTTCTCGAAAATTCGCGTCGGCGGAATCGTACTCTCCGTCGGACAGACCCGATCGCTGGATCTCACCCTCCAGCCCGCCCAGCAGTCCCAGGAAGTCTCCGTCACCGCCCAACTCAGCGACGTGGACCGCGAGTCCGCCGCTGTCGGCACGCGAATCCAGCAGGCGCAGATGGAGAATCTTCCGCTCAACGGCCGAAACTGGGCCTCCCTGCTGCCCCTCATCAGCGGAGCGGTCGATCCCGGCACTTCGGACCAGCGCAGTGTTCGCTTTGCCGGTCACGGCCGCGACGACAATAATTTCACTTTGGATGGCGTCGACGCCGGGGGCATCTCCAACCAGCCGCAAAAGAGCCAGATCCGCCTCGCCATCCCCACCTCCTCCATCACCGAATTCAAAGTGGACTCCACGCTCTTTCCGGCCGAGACCGGCGTTGGCTCGGGCGCGCAAATCGTGATGGCCTCTTCGAGCGGCACCAATCACTATCACGGAGACCTCTTCGAATTCCTGCGCAATGACGTCCTCGACGCCCGCAACCCCTTTGCCGCCTCCAAGCAGCCCTTCCGCCTGAACCAGTTCGGAGGCAACTTCGGCGGTCCGATCATCGAGAACAGGATGTTCGTCTTCGCAGCCTTTGAAGCATTGCGGCAGCGCCTGGCTCAGCCCCTGCAGGGTTTCACCCCGAGCGCCGCCTACCGGACGGCCGCCCTGGCTGCTACACCTTCGCTCGCTCCGCTGATCGACGCCTTTCCCACCACCGGCGTGAGTCCAACCGCCGATCCTGCCATCGACCGTTTTAGCGGGCTCAGCGCGCAGCGCGCCGATGAAACCAGCGGGATGGTGCGCTTCGACTACCGCTTCAGCGCCGTCACCAGCGCGTTCCTCCGCGTCAACGTGGACGAATCGGTCACCGATAACCCGCTCGGCAATCTCCGTGATCGCACCATCGCCGACGCGCGTCCCATCAACGGCGTCCTCGCCGTCAATCAGACTCTCTCGCCGTTCCTGCTGAATGATGTGCGCCTGGGCTTCAACCAGGTTGCCTACCGCAGTTCGCAAGTCACGCCGCTAGGCTACAGCCTCCGGGTGACGGGCTTCACCGCCCTCAGCAGCGCCAGGACCCGCGAGGAAGACGACACCTCCGCCTCCCTGATCGACAACCTGTCCTGGACGCGCGGCAAGCACACCGTCAAGACCGGTGTGGAGGTGCGGCGTGTTCATATCAACCCCGGCAGTTCCGCGGATGGTACCCTCACGTACACCAACATCAATAATTTCCAGGCCAACGTGCTCGATTCGGCCAGCGTCACCGACACGCTGCCGCTCAAGCGCCTCCAAAAGACCCAGGTCTTCGCCTTCCTCCAGGACGAATACCGGCCGCTCGCCAATCTCACCGTCAACGTGGGTGTGCGTTACTCGTTCTTCAATGTCTTCCACGAAACCCAGGGCCGCGCCGTTCCCTTCGATTTCGCCACCTGCGGTGGCCTGTGCGCCCCCGGGGCCGAATTCTCCACGCCGCGGACCAACGACGTCGATCCCCGCCTCGGTATCGCCTGGACCCCTCGCGCCCTCGGCGGCCACACCGTAATCCGCGCCGGCTTCGGCCTCTACCACGGCGATGGCCAGATGGAAGACCAGAATCTGCCCGCCTCGAACGACGTCTCGCGCTACTCGCTAAGTTCCCGGCAAATTCCCGGCCTCTCCTGGCCGATCGATCCCTTCCTCGCCACCGCTCCCGGCATCCTCTCCCCGCGTGCCCAGAACCGAAATCGCAAGGATGAATACGCCACCCAGTGGGGGCTTTCGATCCAGCAGGAACTGCCCTATGCCGTCGTGGGGACAGTTTCCTATACGGGCAATAAGGGCACCAATCTCCAGACCATCACCTACGCCAATGTCGCCGACCCGGTCACCGGAATCGTCCCCTATCCGCAGTACGGGCAGGTGGAATACCGGACCAACGACAGCAACAGCAGCTTTGAGGCGCTGCAACTCACTGCCCACCGCGCGCTCAAGGCCGGGCTGCTCCTGGCAGTGAATTACATGTGGTCTCATGCGATCGACGACGGCTCCATGGGGGGTGGGGAGACCGATGCCACCACGCCGCAGAATGTCTTTTGCCGCGTCTGCGGACGAGCCTCCGGTGCCTATGATATTCGCCACTTCT
>DASZRZ010000395.1:0-2332 GCA_035548935.1 Terriglobales bacterium | reverse complement strand
CCGCCGGTCCAGAGACCGACCTCTGCTCCTGCCGGTCCAGCGATCCGGCCACCACGCCGTGCTCGCCGTCCTTAACGCGGATAGCGCCCTTATAGGCACGGTTGGAGATCACCGGAATCCCGTTGAAGCTTTGCGCTCCCAGGGACTTTACCTCCACCTCCAGAGCCAGTGCGACTTCGCCGGGGTGAATCTGTGGAGTGGCTTTGATATTGATTCCCAGGTCTTCGTAGTTAAACGAAGGAAATGGTGCTGTAAAACTCCCGCCTTGAATCACCTGGCTTAGAGCTCCTGAGTTAAAAATCGGCGCGAACGTGGTGTTCAGGATCGGATAGCGCGATCCGATCTTCAGCGTCGCCGGATCGCCCTGAGCCGCTCGCAGATTCATGTGATCGATCAGGCGCATCATCGATTCTCCGCGGGAGAAGGTTGCCGTTGCCGGCGGCACCGGGACTGCGCTCAGCGTGCTGCCCCCTCCGAAGGTGGCGAAGGGCTTGGAGAGAAGGGAATTCTGCTGCGATTGCAGCTGTCCCAGAAGCGCCGCAATCGCCGTGGAGCCCGCCTGGTTGATTCCTCCCGAGGAAAACAGCTGATTCACCAGATCCTGAACATTGGGCTGCTGTAGTAACTTCAGCGCGTCCTGGGTTACGTTGAAGCTCTGCCATTCCAGGGGCGCGCTTAGTCCCAGGCTGCGCGTTAAGGTCCGGCTCACTTCATAGATGTCGATTTCCAGCATTACCTGCGGCGGACCCGCATCCAGCGTCTTCAGGAAGCGGGTCGCCGCCTCCATCTGCGCGCTTGGGGCCCGCACGGCGATGGAGTTGTTGCCGGGCTGCGGGACGATAAAGCGAATCTCAAAGATCGTTCGCAGGGCATTTACGATGTCGTTGATCTGGGCCACCGTAGTGATCTGCGGCAGATAGAAGACCCGCATTGCCATGCGGTCATATTGATCGTGCTGGTCGCGGGTGTTGTTGGCCACCAGTATCTCTTCCTGGGTCAAGGCGACCCAGAACGTTTTGGTGAGTTTGCCCGCCGCTTCCATGGCAGTTTCGAAATCAACGGCTTCAATATCCAGCTTCACCGGCCGCGACTGGATTCCTTCCGCGAATGTCGCGTGTATTCCGTAGGCGGAAGAAACCTGTTCCAGCAACGTGCGTCCTTCGCCGGAAAAGTGGAAGCTTTTCTTTTCCTGTCGTGGCCGCGCCTGCATTACCTCCGGACCTTCCACTACGCGCAGCGTCGAGCCAGCCAGCACCGGACTTGGAATGGCCTGCTGAAGCTTTTCTCCCGCATACGGATTGCCGGGGTCGATCTCCAGGGCCTGGCGAAAGGCCGCGACCGCTTCCGCTGTGCGCTTTCCCAGCAAAAGCTGGCTGCCGTTCTGGACGTAGGCGGCCACCATCTGTTGCCGCGCCAGCTCGCGTGCATTGGCATACTCCGGATGCCGCGGGACCAGCCGCGCCGCGGTCTGGAATGCCGTCAAAGCCTCAGCCGTGTTGCCCGTTTTGCTCAGCCTCAGGCCACGGACATACTCAGCCCTGGCTTGCTTTATGTCTTTTCGGGAGATGCCGCAATCCACAGAGGCGCGCTGGCCACCGCAAGCGTCAGGCTGGATGTTGTGGTCCGCCTGCCCGGCTGCCGTCGGGGCCGGGCCTGTCTCCGGTTTCGACGGAGTTCCCGCTGCAGCACTCGAAGCCACAAGGCCCGCAACCAGCAGCATCGTCAGGACAGAAGAGCGCATCTCCGCCGATTGTAATCGCGATTCCAGCGGCCTGCCATGGCCGTAGGTGTTGGTACGCGAGTACTTTCCAGAGTCGTGGGGATGTGTTCAGCCGCGGGAGCCATTCCGGGCGCACGCCGCGAAGGTCATTTCCTGGGCGCGGCTGCGATTTTTTCTCTTCCAGAGGTTGAAGAGTTCACTGTAACTGTATGTTATGTAGTCTTTTGCTGGAATGCCAAGTGCCTTCGCCGTGCGGTCGATCCAGCGCGCCGGTCCCTCGATCTCGCCGTAGTGGCCGATGGGAGTCTGGTCAAGGACGATATGTCCGGTACCGTCGGTCCACTCGGTACGGAACTTCTCATAACGGAAAAGGGGTGTGTACCCGAGCGCAAGCAGAATCGCAGCCATTGCCGGACCGTCCTCAACCTCGGTCTCCATCTCCACTCTGGACTTATGCCTGCCGGTCGAACCTTTACTCTTGTGCGTAAGAGTCCAGCATTTTCCATAATGCCGCAAGCGCAATAGGTCTCCGCGTTTTCGCAGCACACCCCCCGGCAGGTCATAGAGGGTATTCATCTCGTGGGTGCGGGGCGTGGCTTTATGGAATCCCAG
>DASZRZ010000394.1:0-6095 GCA_035548935.1 Terriglobales bacterium | reverse complement strand
GTGTCAGCAAAGACCGTCGCGGTTTTATCGAAGTAGACGCCCAGCGGCGCACGAAAGACTCCTCGATTTATGCCATTGGCGACGTGGCTGGCGATCCCATGCTGGCGCACAAGGCATCGCATGAGGGCCGCACCGCGGTGGAGGCGATTGCCGGGCACAAGGTGGCTTTTGAGCCGCGTGCGATTCCCGCCGTGGTGTTCACCGATCCGGAGATTGCCTGGTGCGGGCTGACCGAGACGCAGGCGCAGGCAGAAAAACGGGCGGTGGAGATTGTTCGCTTTCCATGGGCGGCTTCCGGACGCGCCATTACACTCGACCGGACCGACGGGCTCACCAAGATGGTGATCGATCCGGAGAGCGGACGCATTCTGGGCGTGGGAATCTGCGGCCCGGGTGCGGGAGAGTTGATCGCCGAGGGAGTACTGGCGATTGAGATGGGCGCGGTGGCAAAGGATCTTTCGCTCACGATCCATCCACATCCCACGCTTTCCGAAACCTTGATGGAAGACGCGGAGATGGTCTTTGGCACCAGCACGCACATCTACCGGCCTAAGCGGCAGCAGGGTGTTAAATCGTAGGGTCTTTAAACTGTAGGGTCTTTAAACTGTAGGGTCTTTCAATCGCAGGTTCTTTCAATCGAAGAATCTTTTCATCGATGACCGAGGCTTCATGAAGGAAGTAGCGACTTTTGCGGCAGGCTGTTTCTGGGGGCCGGAGGAAACCTTCCGGAAGCTGACAGGGGTGGAGAGCACCGCCGTGGGCTACGTTGGCGGCCATCTCGACAATCCCACCTATGGCGACGTATGCAGCGACGACACCGGACACGCCGAGGCCGTGCAGGTTACCTACGATCCGGCGGTCATCTCTTACGATGATTTGCTCAACGTATTCTGGGGAATGCATGACCCCACGCAGTTGAACCGGCAGGGTCCGGATGTGGGGTCGCAATACCGCTCGGCGATTTTCTTTCATTCCCCGGAGCAGGAAAAGCTGGCGCTGGCATCCAAAATAAATCTGGAGAAATCCGGACGCTACCACCGCCCGGTAGCCACGGAGATTGTCCCAATCTCAACCTTCTGGAAGGCCGAAGAGTACCACCAGAAGTATCTTTCCAAGCGCGGCCTGGGTTCCTGCCACTTCTAACCAGCCATCGCTACTTTGCCATTGCTGCCTGCCGCTGCTGAGTACCGGGCGGAACAATTCCATTCATGCGCAGGTAGACGACCATCTGTCCATAGTGGTCAAAGGGATGGCTGACGACGATGGCCGCCAGCGACATGCGGGTCGCCTCGCGGTTGGCGTGGCGTATTACCTCCACGGCATTCTTATCATTGATGGTATTGAGCGCCTGATGGCAGTAGGCGAAGCCCTCTTTCAGATAACTGATGATTTCGGCCTTGCTCTTCATGGATTCGGGGCCGTTCTCGGGCGTGGTATCGACAGGCGCCCTTTCCTGCCGGATGGAGCTACAGAGGCGGAAGTTGTACACACCCACATGCTTGAGCTGCTCGCTGAATGTCCGGACCCCCTTGAAGTTGCCGCTTGTGGGCGCAAAGCTGTATTTGCCTTCCGGCATGGCTTCCGCGGCCAGGAGCACTTCATGCTCGGCTGATTTAAGGCGGGCATCCAATTCGCCGCCGATGGTATGGGGAGCTTCGGGCGCATGCTGCTGCGCCAAGGCCATTCCGGCAGATAGACAAACAACTGCGAAGCTAATCAGCTTTCCGGTGAACATGTTTCGCATTGGCATTTCCCTTCCACGTTTGTTTTCAGGCCGGCAGGACTATGCAGTCTGGCGCGGCGTAATTCTGTAACTTAGGCGGCTTCCACGGGAGTTGGAATATCAATGGATCCAACTTCGAGACGAAAGCGCCGGGCGGAGACAAGGCCCGCGACGAGGGCGATGGCGGCTGTCATCATGGAGGTTCCAATCCCGAAGCGTGCCGCCAGGGCTCCCCACGTGGCGCTACCGGCCGCCATGCCGCCCTGCAAGACCAGAACATACATGGAGAGCATGCGTGCCCGCACCCACGCCGGAGAGGTTGTCTGGGCCGAGACATTCAGGCTGGCCACAATGACAATCCATGCCAGGCCCGCGACCAGTAGAACCACGGACAAGAGCAGATAGGATGTCAGCGCTCCCGCTGCATAAATCGCCGCTGCATAAAAAATGGTGGCCCAGGCCACCATGGCGTTTACCGAAACCACGGAGCGACAGGTGGGGAGCATCGCGGCCCCGGCCAGTGCTCCGAGTCCGAAGAAGGCAAGCATCCCGCCATAGCCCACCGAGCCAAAGGGACGGGCGACCACGGGAAGAAGGGCTAGCAGGGCGCTGGCAGAAAAACTGAAGACGGCGGTGCGCACGAGTACGGCCTGAACGGCCGGAGCCTGACGCAGAAACTGGAAGCCGATACGAATCGCGGGCATAACCCGCCGGCCGGTTACCGGTGCGTGACGCGGCGCCTGTTTCCAGCGATAGAGAAAGAGAATGACGCCGAAAAACGAAATCGCATTGATGAGAAATACAATTCCCGAACCCGCCGTGGCAATGATGAGTCCACCCAATGCCGGGCCGATGGCGCGGGCAACGTTATATCCGGCGGAGTTCAAGGCCACCGCGGCGTGAAAGGACTCCCGCGAGACAACATCGGGAGTAATCGCCTGCCATGCGGGATCGTTCATCACAGCGCCCACCCCCAGCAGGAAGGTGAAGCCAAGCAGGGTCCAGGGGGTGATGCGGTCGAAGAGAGTCAGAACTCCCAATAACAGGGCGGCTAACACCATCCAGCTCTGCGTGGCGATGAGAAGTCTGCGGCGATCAACGATATCCGCCAGGGCCCCGGCGGGAAGGATAACCAGGAAAACCGGCAGACTGCTGGCCGCCTGTACCAGGCTGACCATCAGAGGCGATATGGTAAGGGAGGTCATCAGCCATCCGGCGCCCACGTTCTGCATCCAGGAGCCCGTATAGGAGATGACGGCGGCGATCCAGAGGCTGCGAAATAGCGGCTCGCGGATAGGGCTCCAGGCCGAGGCGCGCCGCCCTTTTCCCATCTCCGCCGGATTAAGACTCTTACCCACTTCCGCCATGCTCACCTGAGCGAACGCACCGGGATCCCTGGTAACCGAAACGGCCCCAACCAATTTACTCGATGATGGAAGATTCGTCAGGGCGAAATGCGGGGGATCGAAACCCACTATGCCAATCGAAGACGGTTGGCACATTGATGGGGTAGCGGGTGCGCCCAGGGGCAACACCCGCTACCGTAAGAGTTGTTTTAAAAATGGAAGCCCATTGCAACCGAGTAAGAGCGTGGCGTTACAAAGTGGGTTCCACTGAACGTGGAGAGGAAGTTGTAGAGAGCCACGCGATTGGTGAGATTGACGGCCGTAAAGCGCAAACTCACCTTGTCGCGGTCGCCATGGAACAGATTGTCCATGCCAATGGCAGCATCGAACAGGTGGCGAGGCGCAATCCGCGGAGGATTCTTGTCATCATCCGCCGTTCCCGGCGCCGGGATTCGAACGCGCGTGGTACCGAACTGGGAGGGTGAGCAGGAGGTTATGGGAGCCGACTGCGTAGCGACTTGCGATCCGCAGAAAAGTCCGATTTGCGCCTGCTGATCTCCCGTGAATGCCAGCGCCGTTGCCATATCCGGCACCTCGCCCGCAACCAGGCCGCTCTGGTAGCTCCACGTCAACGCAACCCAGGGGGTGCTCTTTCCAGGTTGATATTGGAAGTGCGAGGTCTGTTGAAACGCCTGATCGTGATCGATACGGAAGACGCTGGAGTTAACGGGAGAATTGAAGAGAATGCCGCCCGTCTCCGGTCCGAAGAATCGTGACCGGGTATGCCCCATTACGGAGTATGCCGAAAAGCCATGGTATTGAGGGAAATTGACCCTGACGGAAACGCCGTCGATTTTCGATTTCTGCCACTGAATCGGGAAGGCGAGCGGGGTATTCAGGATGATGTCGAAGTCGAAGTCGCCATCGGTGTACTTCCAGAAGTAGGAAGCATCGACGAGCACATGCTTTCCGAACGCCTGCTGAAATCCGGTTTCAAAATGATTACGCCGCGCCGGAATCAAGGCAGCCGCGCCCAGAGCGCCAAAGACTCCCGTGGCAAGACCGCCGGTTCCGGTGGAGCTGGAGAGGATCAGGTTTTCGTTATAAGGAGTCAGGAAGAAACGGCCGTAGGAGGCGCGCAGCACGGTTCCGGTCTTTTTGATTCCATAGGAAAGCCCCAACCGTGGCTGGACCCCGCTCCGGCTGCTAAGGCCGTTGTAGTTATCGGCACGCAGGCCCAGCATCACGATTGCATTGCCCAGCTTCACGGAATCCTGCACATAGGCGGCCTCCTGCTTGATGTCGGTCCTGCCGGAGAAGTTGAACAAACGACCGCCGCGGCTCAGATCGAAGGGCAGCAGTCCCGCCTGAAAATCCGGATTAACGGAAAAACCGGCCCCCGCGCAGCTGCCCTGATTGCGGATGGAAACGGCCTCCACGGGGCTGTCGCTGTTATCGAGGCACAGCGCGTTGAATAGCGGGTCGGTGAGTCCGGTCTGGAAAAACTCCGACAGGAAGGTGTGGTAAAAGTTCGTCCCCACCTTGAAGTCGTGCCTGCCCTTGGAGTAGGCAAAGTCCAGCTTGATGCCAGCGTTTGTCAAACGCCTCTGCTGGCGCAGCGTGGCGGGCTGATCAAAAAATGGGTCGGCGCTGGGATAGTATCCAATGCGATCCTGCCGGATATATGCATTGGCGGTGAGCAATGTGACCGGACTGAACTGGTGGGTGAAGCCGGGAGCGATATTAAAGCTGCGCTGCTGCTGCCGCTGGTCCTGGCCCGCGCTCTGCTGATCCAGGTCATTTGGGGTTTGAAACCAGGAGCGGGCGCCGGAAAGGTTCAGATGAAGGCTATCGACCGGGGTGAGCTGATAGTCGATGCGATCAAAGAAGTTCTGCGCATTGCCAATGGCGTGTAGCGGCTGGAACTCGGGGGTATCGAGAAAGCGTCCACTGCGGATACCGTCCACCGCCAGATAGTTGCCAAGCTTCTGATTGCCGATGCCAAGGTTGAAGCTGAGGGTGCCGGTGCCGAAAGATCCGTAATTGGCCGATATATCGCCTGTGGGATGAGGCAGGCCCAGTCCCGATTTCGAGACGGTGCGCACCACCAGACTGGCCTTGTCGCCAAACTCGGCAGGGGCGACCCCGGTAATGGCTTCCATGGATTCAACGGTATTCAGTGAAATCTGATTGGAGAACACGCGGCTCTGCTGGTCGGTGATGGGCTGATTGTCCAGGACAAAGGATGTATCCGCATGTTCCCCCAAGGGATGGAAGAGTCCATTGGAGTCGCTGGCAATGCCGGGAACAGCCAGCGTGATCACGGAACTCATGGCGGAATTATTGCTCTGGAGAGGCAGCTTGCTCAATAAGTTGCTTCCAATATCGGTATGCGCCGTGGGATTGGCCTCGAGCAGGTCTTCCGAATCGGCTTCGACATCGACCGTAGTGGAGCTACTGGCCACGGCAAGGGTTAGCGGCAGTGGCGTGGGAACCGAGGTTCGAATGTTGACATCCTGTTCCTGAGTGGCAAAACTCTTCGCGGAAACCGTCAGGTGATACCGGTTAAAGGGAATATTGCGTATGGAATACTCTCCCGCCGGGCCGGTGACGGTGGTGGCCTGATATCCGGTAATGAGATTGGTGATCTTTACCGTTGCCCCGGGAACTACCGCTCCGGTGGCATCGGCCACTACGCCCTGAATTGTGCCCGCTGAACCCAGCGACTGGGAAAAGACCAGGGGACGCGGAAAAACACCCAGAAGGAGAACAAGAACGAAAAAACTCTTAATCATGTTGCTACACCTCCCCCGATGCGGCAAATAATTGCCCATCGGCGCCAAAAAGCGGAGACGCTGCACGTACGCCACTGCACATTAGCCCAATATTGGCACAGTCTGAGAGATCATGACTGAGCTCGATGGAACCATGCATGATCCCGCGGTTCCGGGCTGACCGTACGTGAACTCGATACTGGATTGGCTAGAGAGCGGGAGGAGCACGGGCAGGAAGCGTGATGTGAGATC
>DASZRZ010000393.1:0-4335 GCA_035548935.1 Terriglobales bacterium | reverse complement strand
AGTTGTACCGGGGGTTCACCATTCTGGCGAACCATCCCTATCACCACGGACATTGAGAGTCTCGCTGCTGGAAGCCGGATGTGCGGGAGGCTTATCAGCGATGCCCGGAAATCGGGTATTCTGGCAGGTGGCATCCGAAATTATCTTTCTATTAGGCGCGGGGGTGCTGGGCGGCGCGTTGAATGCGATGGCCGGCGGGGGCGGGTTCATTACGTTTCCGGCGCTGATCTTCATTGGTATGCCTCCGATTCAGGCTACCGCGACGTATACGGCGGCGATGCTGCCGGGCGGAATCGCCAGCATAGGAGCCTATCGAAGAAGCTACACGCCGGAGACCCGCGCGCTGCTGGTTCCGGTGCTGCTCGTTGGCGTGATCGGCGGATTATTCGGGGCGCTGCTGCTTCTGCGCACGCCTCCGGCATTATTCATGCACATGGTTCCGTGGCTGCTGCTGTCCGCCACTGTGCTTTTCTGGATGAGTCCGCGCATTGTGCCGTGGATGCAGGTGGTGGCCGGCCGGTGGAAGCACGGCGGGTTAGCGCTGCGTTTGTTTCCGCTCGTTCTTCAATTCCTGATCGCGATTTATATCGGCTTTTTTGGCGCCGGGGCGGGAATCCTGGTGCTGGCCATGCTTGCGCTGATGGGCGTGACGAACATTCACGCCATGAATGGACTGAAGGTCATATTGATTGTAGTGGTTAACCTGGTGGCGATCGCAATGTATGCGCTGGCGCATGCGATAGTGTGGAAGTATGCGCTGTTGATGATGGTGGGTACAACCGTGGGTGGCTATGGTGGGGCATGGTTTTCGCAGAGGCTCTCCGCGGTGCAGGTGCGCAATTTTGTGTTTGCGACCGGGATTGGCATGACGGTTTATTTTTTTGTGCGCTGACGATTGCGTGCAGCGAAATTTGCGTGTGAGATTTTACTTGTATCGAATTTTTACTTGTGTGGATTTTTAAAGACCAGAAAACTCCATTGAAATCAATCTGACCTTGACCTTACACGATTCCATCTTTCTATTCGGGGCGGCGCTGGCTGCGGGAGCGCTGAATTCGGTTGCGGGCGGAGGAGGCTTTATCGCCTTCCCGGCGCTGATTTTTACGGGTGTGCCGCCCATTCAGGCGAACGCAACGAATACGGTTGCGTTGTGGCCGGGGACGGTGGCCAGCACCGGGGCCTACCGCCGGGCGATCTCGCCGGAGGCAAGGCGCATGCTTGGGCCGATGATCCTGAGCGGAATCGCGGGAGGGATTATTGGAGCGTGGCTGCTGCTGCACACTCCGCAAAAAACCTTTCTCGGCATGGTGCCGTGGATGCTGCTGAGCGCAACGGTACTGTTCCTGTTCAGTCGTCCGCTGGTGAGGTGGTTTCACGAGCGTACGAGTGGATGGAAGCACAACGGCAGAGTGGCGAAATTTGCTCCCGCGCTGCTGCAGCTGCCAATCGCGATCTATATCGGATATTTCGGCGCCGGGGCCGGCATGATGGTGATGGCAATGCTGGCGCTGATGGGGATCAAAAATATCCACACGCTGAATGGGGTCAAGACGCTGCTGGTCAGCGTGTGCAATGGCGTGGCCATCATCACTTTTGTGATCGCTCACGCGGTGATGTGGCCGCAGGCGCTGCTGATGGTGGTGGCCGCCGCCATCGGCGGATACGGAGGAGCACACTACGCGCAGAAGATGACGGAGTCGAGTGTGCGGGCGATTGCAACCGCGACGGGATTGGCGATGTCGATTTATTTCTTTTTGCGGCGATGAGTCTGCCCATCATTGGATAGCCATTGATGGCTAACGGCGGGGCCCAGAGTGCTTGTAGGGATCGTAGGTGACCCTGGCGGTAAACAGCGAGTCCGCGACATTCTGGTTGTAGCGAACACTGTCGATAAAGCGCTGGTTGAGCATCTCGCCGTTGAGCTTGCGGGTGATGTTATGGGGGGTCATGACGCCCTGCACCGGCTTGTAGTTGTCGTAGATTTCCTCTTCCTCATTGCGGTCGCGGGTTTTGGGATCGCGCCAGGTAAAACTCTTTTTAATCGGCAGGTGATTGCGGACATCAAGATACAAAGTGACCTGCTCGTTGTTGGAATTGAGGATGCTCACGGCGTCGGCAGGCTTTTGTTCGGCGATGGCTGAGCCATCGTAGAAGAGCGCGGTTCCCGGCTGCGGCAGCCAGACGCGCAGGACATTCTCCAGTGAGTTGTGGCGGCGGCGCAGGAAGTCGGCGGTGACCTCCGGTTCCTCGGCGGCGGTGCCCTTATAGGTAACCTCGAAGCCCTGATCCCCGGTGTGAATGATGACGACGTCCCGCTGCTTGGTGAACTCGGAGCGGTCTTTGTCGGGCCACTTCCAGAAACGCCAGAAGAGAGCGCCCACGTCGCGGGGTTGGCCGTGATAGAAGGTGTAGCCGCGGCCCTGCTGCTGCATGTCCTGAAGCGACAGGTAGGCGTCGCCTCCCAGCGCGGCCACGCACTGTTTCAGCAGTTCGGCGGCCTTCTGAGCGTTGGCGTCTTTTTGAGCGGACGAAGCGGCGGCGGTTTGCGAATGAGCGGCCACCGGCTGCTGTACGGAGAGAGCGGCGGCGAGAATCAGTAGAGAGAAGAGTCTCATCCACAGAGGTCCCGTGCCCATGACGCCGCCGGAATGAGTTCTATTTTGTGGAGTCATAGAGCGATTCGAAATCGGCGGCGGTTCCGGGAGAGGGCTGGTTGTTCCGGGCTGCCTCGATGAAGTTCCGGAAGATGGACTGGGAGGCCGGGTTCTGCTCATAGGTTCGTTCCGGGTGCCACTGAACGCCGAGGACGAATTGCTCCGGAGAGACCGCCTCCACGGCTTCGATGATGCCATCCTCCGCCCAGGCAACGGCCCGCAATCCATCGCCGACATTGCCGAGAGCCTGATGGTGGCTGGAGTTAACCCAGGGGTCCTGCGTGCCGGGGGAGAGGTTCATGAGGCCGGCGAGATGTGAGCCGGGCTCCACATGAATGCTATGGGCTTCGGCCACGGTGCGCTCGGCGCGGTGGGTGACGGGAGATTCCACGTGCTGGAGCAGGGTGCCCGCGCGCCACACATTGAGCGACTGCATGCCGTAGCAGACGCCGAGGATGGGCTTGTGCATGTTGAAGGCGTCCTGCAGGAGCAGTTCGTCAACGTTATCGCGGGGCGGATCGGAGGGCGCGGTGAGCGGGTGGCGCTGGCTGGCGCCATACTTCTGGGGATCGACGTCGGCTTTGCTTCCCGGCAGAAGAATGGCGCGGCAGGTGGACGCTAAACGCGCGACCTCGGCATTCGACAGATTGAGATCGACGACCACGGGTTCGCCTCCCGCTTGTTCGACGGCCTGAACGTACTGGGAGAGCGCGCGGTCGGTGTAGTCCTTGTCGGAGTGGGGCACGGGGATGGCGATGCGTGGCTTCATGGTTCCAGTTGGAGCTTGGGTTCGCAGGTGCGCTTATCCATGGTATTCCAGCAATGGGCGATGCTCAATGCTTCGCTCAAGGTTCACGAGGCAGGGATGCTTCCGGGGAGATCAAGTCCTGTTTCTGCATGGCAAAAACAGGGGCTTTATCCCGCAGGGCGTTATCCCGCAAGTCTTCCACGGCCTTGCGAACCTGAACCGCGAGGGCTTCCATGTCGCGAGGGACCAGGCCCGCGGTGGAGATGGGCTGCCCGACAATCAACTCCATGGGGCCGGGGCGGATGTGGAAGCTGTTCATCGGCAGCACCTCGCGGGTTCCAATCAGCGCCATGGGTACGACATCCACACCTGCTTTGATGGCTACGTAGAAGGCGCCGGACATGAAGGGCTGAACCAAGCCGTCGGGCGAGCGTCCCCCCTCGGGAAAGACCACCAGCGGCATGCCGCCCTTGAGCGCCTGCACGGCCAGATTCAGGCTGCGCATGGAGGCGCGGGCGCTCTCGCGATCAATGGGTATCTGCCCGGAGCGCTTCAGGTGCCATCCCATGAACGGGTAGCGGAAGAGCTCTTTCTTCGCCATGATGCGGAACTGGAAGGGCAGATTCGCATACAGCATGGGGATATCCAGGGCCGAGAGGTGGTTGGCGGCATACACCGCCGGGCTGGGCGAGGAGAGATGGTCAAGCCCGGTGATGCGGGTGGAGCAGCCGATGGGCCGGAGGGTCTTGAGGATCAACCATGACCAGAAGCGGGCAAAGCCATGTTGCAGGCGTCCGCCACGGTCGACCAGCGAGGCGGAAAGCGAGAGCGTGCCCAGAACAATGGTATAGAACCAGATGAGGGGATCGAGGAAGAACAAAGAGCGAATCCAACTCAGCCGGTCGAGCCGCCTGGAAGTCATTCCGGGAATCC
>DASZRZ010000392.1:0-5735 GCA_035548935.1 Terriglobales bacterium | reverse complement strand
GTGAGTGAAATCCATGCGGAACCTTTGCCGCCTAGATAGGCGGTTCCCGTCACCTTCAACTCCGGCAGTGAGTAGGAATACAGAGCGGCGTTGATGCGGCTGCATATCAGGAGCGTTTTCTGATCCGGCGTCACTGCCATGCCATGCGAGATTTCCGTGCCCGGGTCCACCGGGGTTCTACCGGGGGGCAGGTCGGGATGCAGGATGCGCTTGATCTCTTTCCGCGTGGCAAAATCCACCACGGCGAACCCATTCAGCCCTGACAACTGGACGAATATCCAGTGGGTCGATCCATCGGGATTCTTCGACATCGCCAGAGGCCGGGGCCCCAGGTCCATATGGATGGGCTCAAGAACCTGGCCGGTCTTGAGGTCAATGACCTCAATTCTCTTCGCCTGTATGGCCGCCGCAATCAGATATTTTCCATCGGGTGTGACATAGGGATTATGTATGGTGGAGCCGGTCGCTATGGTCTTTGTATTACTGAGCGATGCCGTATCGATTACGTCGATTCCGCCCGGCTCCTGCCGGATTCCGACATAAACATGCTGCCCCTGGCGGTCCAGTGCAATGTTGTTCGGGCGGGCGCTGAGTGGAATCTGCTTGATGACTTTGAGCGTCGTGCCATCCACCACGTCCAATGTGCTGGACGATTCGTTGCTGATGTAAATCCGCTTTCCATCCGGAGCGACGGCAATGCCGTGGCTCATCTTGATTCCCTTGATCTCACCCACGACCTTGTTGGTGGCCGGGTCAATAATGTGGATGTTGTCTCCGTTGCTGTTTGTCTGGAGAATTCGCGCGTGATTCCTGGCCGGGCACACGCCAGCCATGCTGAGCAGCAAGGCAGGCGTCGCCATAAGTCTGAAAAATGACCTTGGATTGAACATTGTCCTCTTGAAATCAGGGAAGCATTGCAGTGGAGTTCCGCTTGGGCACAAAGCCAACGGGGATGCGCGCGATCTCTTTCATCGACTTGATGTCAACCGCGGAGACATCATTGGAAACGGCGTTGGCAACGTAGGCGCGCCCGCCATCCGGTGTAAGGGTAACCCACGCCGCGCCCTTGCCGCCCAGCTCCGCCGTTCCCAGAAGTTTCAGCTCGGGGAGTGAGTATGAATAAAGAGCCGAGTTCAGACGGCTGCATACAACGAGCGTCTTCTGGTCGGGAGTAACGGCCATACCGTGAGAGGCATCGGCGCCCACCAGCACCGGCTTCCTGCCCGGAGTGATATCGGGATTATGGATGCGCTTAATTTCTTTGCGGGTGGCAAAATCCACCACCGCGAATCCGTTCAACTCATCCAACTGAACAAAAATCCACTTGGTCGAACCATCCGGATTGGCTGAAATCGCCATGGGGCGTACCCCAAGGTCCATTGGAATAGTCCAGGCAAGCTCTTCGGTACCAGTATCGATCACGCTGATGTTCTTGCTGCGGACCGAGCCTGCAAGAACGTATTTGCCATCGGGTGTGACATAGGGATTGTGAATGGCGGTATGGGTGGCAATGCTTTTTACATTTTGCAGCGAAGCAGTATCGATCACATCGACCCCGCCGGCGCCATCACGGATCGCCACATATACACGGCGGCCGTCGCGTCCCCGCGTGATGTTGTTGGGCCGTCCGCTCAAGGGAATCTGCTTGATCAGCTTGAAGGTCTTTCCATCAAAAACATCCAGCGTAACCGCGGACTCGTTGCTGACGTAAATCTGCTTGCCGTCCAGCGAAGCGGCCACGCCATGGCCCACCTCGATTCCCTGGATCAGCCCAACCACTTTGTTGGTAGCTGGATCGATAACGTGAACGTTATCTCCAGCGGAGTTTGTTTGAAGAATGCGGGCTTTGTTCGCGGCAGCGCCCAGGGCCGCCATGCTGAAGACGAAGATGGCAAGCACGAGCGCCTGCCTGGAAAATGCACCTCGATTGAACATACCGTCTCCTCCTGCCATCGCTTCTTCTCACATTGCTTGCTGGCGGCATTACTTCCTGTCCATATTCCAGGGGGCTCAAACCGTGGAGAGCCGCACGAAATTATTCCTCTGGAACTGTCCTACAGGCTGCGGAAGCCGCCGAAGCAGAGGCATGGTACCCCAGCCGGGCTTGGGCCGCAATTGCCAACAGGTGGCACAGGATGCCGGGTTGCGGCCCGGCTGCTAAAATCAAGGCAGTGACTCACCCTGTGCGCCTGATTGCCCTCGACATTGACGGCACTCTGCTGGATTCCAACTTCCAGATATCCAGAGCCAACCAGAATGCGCTTCTGCGGGCGCGCGCAAAGGGCATCGAAATCGTCCTTGTAACAGGCCGCAGGCATATGTTCGCTATGCCGGTTGCCGATTCCCTGGGCTTTGATCTGTGCCTGATCAGTTCCAACGGGGCCATGACCCGCACGACCTCGGGGGAACTCTTCCACTTCGACCTGCTTCCCGCCGCCTCAGCCGCAAAGTTGATCCGGCACATGGACGAATTCCGAGAGCACGCCGTCGTCACCTTTGATCGCGAGTCCAAAGGCGCGCTGGTCATCGAGACACCCCTCAAGCTCAATCAGGCGATCTCCCGGTGGATGGAGAAGAACGCCATGTATATCGAGGAGTTATCTCCCCTGGAAGACTCGCTCGTCACCGACCCCATCCAGATGATGTACTGCGGCACGGTATCGAGGATGGCCGAGGCCCAGAAGCACCTCGCCACTGCCGGTATGGGGGATGAGATCACGCAACTGAAAACCGAATACCAGCACCGCGACCTTTGCATTATCGATGTTCTGAATGCCGGCTGCTCCAAGGGGCACGCGCTGGAGCGATGGGTGGCCCACCGGGGCCTTAGCCGGAATGAAGTCATGGCGATCGGGGACAACCATAATGACGTGGCTATGCTTGATTTTGCTGGGTTTCCGGTTATCATGGGAAATGCCTGCGAGGAGTTGAAGCAGAACGGCTGGACCCTCACACTCTCCAACGATCAGGATGGAGTGGCAGCCGCCCTGGAGCAGGTTTTAGGCATTTAGTCTCCCCCTTTTGCACCGGCGCATAAGCTCGGATCATGCGGAATATCCTTCTCAAATTCGCTTTGGCTGCAACACTTTGCGCCGGACGGAGCCTCTCCGCCGAGACTACATCTGCACCTGAAATGGTGCATTTCGCGCAGCCCGGGTCGATCCTTGTGGCGGTAATGGAGAACGGCTTTTCCCTGGAGCACCATCACAGCCAGCGGCTTGGCCCTCTCACAAGGCTGTTCCTTTCACCCGGTAACGGGGGGTATGTGGATGTTCCCACCTCCAATATTCTGGAAATAAAGGTGGAAGCCGCTCCCGCGCCGCCGTCCGCCGGGAACTCTTCCGGGGTTGCGAGCAGGTACTCCTTGAACGAAATTGTCACCTCCGCCAGTGATCGCCATCGCATCGATGCCGACCTGATCACCAGCGTTATCGCGGCTGAAAGTGGATTTAATGCGTCCGCAAAGTCTGGCAAGGGGGCTCAGGGTCTCATGCAACTGATGCCTGCCACGGCAGCAAGCCTGGGTGTGCAGAACGCCTTCGACCCGGCGAAGAACGTGGACGGTGGCACGCGCTACCTGCGCGAATTATTGCTGAAGTACAACGGAGATATGGCAAAGGCGCTGGCGGCATACAATGCCGGTCCGGAGCGGGTATCCCGGTATGGGGGAGTGCCGCCCTATCGCGAGACCCGGGCCTACGTGGCGCGCGTTATACGGGAATTCAACCGCAAAAAAACTCAGACAAAAGCCAGTCTCCTTCGATAGTCGTATTACACTTCGTCCTATACACTCCAGAGGCCGCCGCACCACGGGTGGACTTGTTCGCCTCAAAACTTTGTTTCACCTCAAACCACAAACCGCCGCGGCATCGGGAATACACATCAAAAGGAAGCCGTAGTATCAACGGCAGGATTCGCTCCGGCGGTTGCCACTGATTTATGCTGGAACGTTCTGATAAGCGTTGAGTAAGTCCCAGTACCACTCTGATCTGGTCTATTCATGAGCAATCGGCGGACGATTTTGGCGGTTGCAGTACTGGCAGCCCTGGGAGCTCTGGGATACAGCCAGTTCCGGACGTGGAGAGCTTTTGACTGGAGCAGCTTCTGGCAGCAGACGCGGGGGGTGAATCTCTGGCTGATCGCTCTCGGCACCACTGGGATTTACCTGACTTATGTACTGCGCGCGGTGCGCTGGAGCGTTTTCCTGCGGCCTCTGCGAAAAGTGCCGGCGGCGGCGCTCATCAAGCCGACCTTCGTGGGATTTGCCGGGGTTGCGCTTCTGGGACGCGCGGGAGAACTGGTGCGGCCCTACCTGATTGCGCGCCGCGAGAAACTGCAATTTCCCACGCAGATCAGTATCTGGGCCGTGGAGCGAATCTTCGATGTGGGAGCCTTCGCCATTCTTCTGAGCCTGGATATCCTTTTTTCCAGACAGCTTCATCACCTTCCCCACTTCAATGCAATCCGTGATGCCGGATATGCCCTCATGGGGCTCACCCTTGTCCTTGGGGTAAGTGCTTTCCTCGTCTGGCGATGGACCGAAGCCGTGGCGCTGGGCTTGTGCCGCGCATTGAGCGTGGTCTCTCCCCGGCTGGGCGCCTTGGCGCAGCACAAGGTGCGGGAGTTTGGACAGGGACTACACACCATGCGGAGCGTGGGAGCGTTTCTGGAGGCGTTTGGATTATCGCTGTTAATCTGGACCATTATTGCCATGAGCTATCTGGCCATCGCCCACTCCTACCCGTCGGAAACCCTTGCCGAAGCCGCTGTCGCCGACTCCCTTCGCATACTTCCCCACCAGATGAGGCTAAGCCATGTCTTTCCGCTGATTGCCTCCAGCATGGCGGGGTCGATTGTGCAGCTTCCCGCAGTGGGGGGAGGCTCGCAGCTGGCGGTCATCACCGTCCTGATCGCGGTTTTCCAGGTGCCCAAAGAGCTGGCGGTAAGCTGCGGAATGCTGATGTGGCTGGTCACCTTCATGGCGGTCGTGCCCCCAGGACTCTACCTGGCGCATCGCGAGCACATCTCGCTGCGGACGATCTCGCGGGATACCCATGCGGATTCCACGTCCGCCGCTGAGCCAGCGCCGCTATCACGAGAGTAATCGCCCTTCCGGAGGGCGCTTGATACAATGTCCGGTGCTCCCCTGCCCGGCCGCCATACAGGTACAAGTGCACTACCGCCGCGGAATACCGGGCCAGCTCGAATTCTCATGAAGTGTCCTTTTTGCGGGTTTGCGAACGACAAAGTGGTGGATTCGCGCGAGAGTAAGGAAGCCGACTCCATCCGGCGGCGGCGCGAGTGCCTGAAGTGCGGCAAGCGCTTCACCACCTATGAGCGGATCGATGAGATTCCCTACATGGTGGTGAAGAAAGATGGCCGCCGCGAAAAGTTCGACCGGCAGAAGGTGCTCAACGGACTGCTGCGAGCCTGCGAGAAGCGACCCATCTCCATGGCCAAACTGGAGCAGATCGTGAATGAGGCCGAGCAGTTGGTGATCGAATCTCCCGAGGGAGAGCGCAAGGCAAGCGAACTGGGAGAGCTCATCATGAACCGCCTCCGCCGCCACGACAAGGTGGCCTACGTACGCTTCGCCTCCGTGTATCTCGACTTTAAAGATGTTCAGGAGTTCATGGCGGAGCTGAAAGATTTATTGAAGACCAAGGAAGCAAAGGCTTAATGGTTTCAACCAGGTTTAGCAATTATTTCAGGTTTAGCAATTATTTATAGACACG
>DASZRZ010000391.1:0-7386 GCA_035548935.1 Terriglobales bacterium | reverse complement strand
CCAATGGGCAACGGACTCCCCTTCATAGGTGGGCTCAATGTCCTGGGGATGCTCACGGTTCATCCACCAGGTACGCCACTCGCGGTGATACTCGAAGTACTGAAAAATACGGTCTGGAGTGGCAACAAACTCCATGGGATTGAACGTCGGATAATCGAACGTGGCCGGCGTGGCAAGAGGCTCGCAATCCTTGCCGGGATATTCACCTCCCGGGTCGCTGGTGCGAACTCCATAAGGATCGGCGGAGAAAAACCGGCGGTCGCCGCTATAACTGACCTTGGGATCGGGAACCTTGGCGGGATCGTTCAAGGTCCCCGCCATGGAGTCGTGCGAGATCGACCTGTAAAGCAGGTTCCGCTTGCCCCACTCCGTCAGAGGAGGCTCCGGCACAGGATTGTCAAACCGGCCATTGCCGTAACGCTCATAGCCGATCCATACACCCGCAAGGCTGTGGGGATCAAACGACCGTTTCTCCCCCGTGGCCGCAGGCGCGCTCTTCCGCGCTGCTTTCTGTTGGGCGACTCCCGGTAAAACCAGCGATAGAAACAGCACAAGGAAAGAAACTGAACGATTGGTTCGCATTATTCGATTCGCATTATTTTCTTCGTAGCTACCTGGCCAACGGGTCCGGACGAATTTGAAACTTCACGACATTGCCGCGGGCGGTGGTGCCCACCATGGCGATCCCGCTACTTGTTCCGCCCCTTGAAGCCCTGTGCTTTCATCTGTACCTTGCACACCGTTCCATTCCCCACGATGTAAAGAGTTTTCTTGTTCTTTCCCGCAAAGGCCAGGTTCTGCACACGCATGGGAACGGGGATCGTTCCCAGATGATCTCCCGTGGGACTTAGAACCTCCACCCCTGCATTCGAGGCCACATAGAGCCGCCCCTGACTGTCGATTGCAATGCCATCCGCTCCACTGCTCGGACCTCTCTCGGTCTGGCGCATGCCCTCAAGCTTGCCAAACTTGCGCTGGTTGGTGGCGCTACCGTCGGGCTGCACGTCGAAGGCATAGAGCGACTCTCCGGCGGTGTCGGCAACATACAGAATCCTTTCGTCGCGGCTGAGCTGGATTCCGTTGGGCCGGGCGATGGAATCGGAGATGCGGATCACCTCGTGGTTCGGCTTGGCATAAAAGAGCTGACCGGCGGTGAAATACACGCCGCCCTTCTTGTCGGCCATCACCTCATTGGGAGGTCCCGGAAATGGCTTGCCATCGTACTTGTCGGCAAAGTTGCCCTTGGTGGGCGCCACGGTTCCGATCTGCGGAGGCGTCCTCTGGGCGCCAAAAATCACGCCCTTGGAGTTCATGCTCACGCTGCTGGTGCCATTTTCGGTCACCAGGTAAGTGGTAACGCTGTCGTCTGCCCCAACCTTCCACAGGCGGTTGCTCTCGCGATCGGTAAAAATGAGCGTTCCATCGGGTATGGCGGTAGGGCCTTCCACCGTGGGAAATCCACCCTTAATCACGGTGACCTTTGTGCCGCCTGCAACCACGCCCGGAATGTCAGGAGCCGTGGTGGGCTTGAGATCTTCCGCTTTGGCCGCCTGGCTGAAGGCAGGGACCGGCGTAAAAAGACACACTGCAATCACCAATGCCATCGAACCAACGGATACTTCCCGCACTTTACCTTTGAGCGCCGCTGCAAACATGAACTCCACCTTTCCGCGATTCATCGTTCCAATATTCTGTCCCTCCAATACCAGGGCATCGGAGGGCAAACGCCGGAAAGTTTACCACGAAGCCACGGGCGGTAAGCGCTGGAATGCAACGCCACAGGGTGGATTCCTGAAGCATGGATTCCTGAAGTACGGATTCCTGAGTATGGATTCCTGCTATGTGGATTCCTGATGTACAGTACTCCCCGCCAATATCTCCAAAGAATCGTTCGGAGCCGATATGACCTTTGCAGGAATGCGCCCCTCTTCTCTTCATGTGTTTGCCGTTGCCGTAATCGCGGCGCTCGCTTCCATCGGCGGATTGAATGCCCAACAAACCAGCGGCGCATCGCAAATCTACCTGCCTGAAGGATTTGCCACCAGCCTGGCGAGAGGTCCGGTGGACATGGGACTCACCGATCCGGCGCTCATCGGCGCCATCGACGTGCATGCCCATCTCGATCCCGACACGCCCGGCGGAAACGACAACGAACAGATACGCGCACTCAACGTCCTGAAAATGGCCCGCCTCGCCAAAGAGCGCGGTATGCGGGGGTTCGTGCATAAAACGCACCTCAACACGAGCTCCGCGGCCACTGCGCTGCTGGCGCGCGAGCTGGTGCCGGGTCTGGAGGTATTCGGACGCTTTGCTCAGAACTTCCCCACCGGCGGCATTAACATCGCGGCGGTCGATCAATTCACGCAGATCACCGGAGGCTGGGGCCGCATCGTCGAAATGCCAACCCAGGACTCTCAATCCACATGGGAGGGCATTGAGAAGAGAGGCCACGATCCCCGCACATGGATGGCGCTCATGCCGCCGGGCTCTCCGAAGTTCGTGCCGGTATCGAAGGACGGCAAGCTGTTGCCCAATGTGGTGGAATTTATAGCCACGCTGCCGAGAGTGGTCACCGCCATCAGCAACGGACGCGTCGTGCTGGCAACCGGACACGCCTCTCCGGAAGAGCACCTGCTGCTGGCGCGCGAAGGCCGCAAGCAGGGCCTTCAGGTGCTGGTGACTCATCCCAAGGAGATTCCGCAGCTGGAAGAGATCGCAAAGACGGGAGCCTACATTGAGATTGTGGCGTCGGGAATCGTGGTGGGAATCAACGAAAACGCCAAAGGCCGGGGGTTCACCGACGCCATCCGATGGATTCGCAGGGTGGGAGCTGAGTCGGTCATCATCTCCTCCGACTGCGGACAGAAGATCAACCCCTATCCCACCGACTGCCTGGCAATGGCGGCCAAAGGACTGCGCTCGCGAGGCATCACCGAACGCGAACTGGACCTGATGTTCAAGGAAAATCCCGCAAAACTCCTGGGACTGCCACCACTGAATCCGCTAAAACCCGCTTCGGAGAGAGGCGCGGCTCAAGGCGCTAAGGGGAGAGAGTGAGGATGGAAGGAAAGAAGAGCAGAACTGAAATGGGCAGCGGTAGCGGACGTGCTCAGTTCCGATAGAGAAGCGTCGGCGTCCACACGTATTTTCCAGACTTGTCGATGTAGCCGTACTTGCCGTCTTTCGTTGAAACCAAGGCAAGTCCGTGGTGGAAGTCTTCGGCGCGCATTAAGGGCATTGGCTGGATCGTCAGCTTGCCTGTCGTGTCGATGTATCCCCACTTCCCACCCACCAGCACTGCCGCCAAGCCCTCCGAAAAATGGAACGTGAGGTCGTATTTTGCTTCGATTACGGTCTTGCCCGTTCGGTCGATGTAGCCATACTTTTTGCCGAATTTCCCACGGGCCAGGCCGTCCACGAAGTCGCCCCACACTGTTGCACAATTGGTTTTACCAGGCGCGACTTTTGGTTGCAGAACAATAGCGCCACTCATGTCAACATACCCGCAGTTCCGCGCACGATTCACTGGCCCCAAGCCGCCTGAGAAAGAACTCGCCCACTGAAACTTCGGTTCGATCACCCATCGTCCTGTCTTGTCGATGTAGCCCCAGCCATCATCTCCAGAAGCCGACTTTGTAGCGGCCGCCAAGCCTTCGGAGAACGGATAGCCATACGTGAATTCCGGTGGAATCGTGACCTTGCCAGTTTTGTCGATATAGCCCGTCTTGCCACCGATTTGGATCATCGCCAAGCCATCGTGAAACCCGCTTTCAGCGCTATCGCTACCGATGTTGCTATGCTCGCCGAAACTTGCCTGCTTGCGTTCATCGATGACAATCGCGCCTGTTTTGTCGATGAATCCCCATGTGGCATTCACACCTAGCTGCAAACCCGAGATCTGCACGCGCGCCAATCCTTCCGAGAATTCCTGCGCCCACGGGAACTTTGGCTCAATGACTACCGTGCCAGTAGTATCGATGTAACCCCATTGTTTGTCCCGCTCAAATCGAGCCAGCCCTTCAGAGAAATCGCCAACCGCATCGAAGCACAGTGGAATTGCGACTCTACCGCTCTGATCAATGAAACCGCCCCTGCCGCGATCCTCTACGGGAAACAATGGTTCACTAGCCTCAGTGACAGGCCGGTTAGTGTGGTTCGTCGCCATACACACCTGGTCTCGTGGTATCCGTTCTGCCGTGAGCGCTCCTTCAGGAGTCACGTCCCGGCCAGAACAGCCACCATAGTTTTGCTTGTATTCCGCACACTCTCCTGCCGGAAAATCTGAAGGCTTCCATCTTAAGAGCCCTGATGGGCCACCGTAGCGCCAGAGCAACATGTGTTTGTCTGGAAAGAGAATCCAATAGGACTCCGAGTAAGTATTGCCAACAATCAGCAGGACCACGTCACTACGTTGCGCCCGCACCTGCTCAATCAGGTCGGGACGCTCTCGAAACCGCATGTCGTCCAAAAAGGTCCGCTCGGCTTTGTCACCAAATGAGCGGTCGTGAACGTACGAGATCCGGACAGGAACTCCAGGGTTCGCTTGTATGTACTCCTTCAGCCACGGCACCGACAACGCGAGGTTTTCGTACTTTGCTGCGTTGGCAAGAAAGGTTTCCACACCTTCAACCTTCCCCTGAACTTGTCGCAGAACGAGCGCCACACTAACTCCGGGCGGGAAAGCGGCTTTGCGAAGCGTCACGTGGAGATTCACTTCCTCCGCCTCTCCTTTATACGTGGCAGTTCCGTATTCCGGGTGGTGAGAGGAATGTATCTCCGAAGTTTCAATCTCATAGCGGCTTCTTAAAGTAGCCATAGCATCGCTAGCTCGATCTTCTGAACCTAACAGATTCCACTCAGGCTCAATGAAACGCCTCACTGCCTGCACGAGTTCGTCGGCCAAAGCCCCGCCTGCAAGCCGCCCCCTGTTAGGAGATTTTCGTCCGAGAAGGTTGGCAAGCGCGCGGGAAATGTCTGCGTTGTATGTTTGATCTCCTCGTTCACCCACCGTCCAAGGGAGCATAAATGGATAGTAGGAGTGTGTATTCGCATTCAGATGTGTTCCGTCTTCGAACGTTACATCTATTGACGCGTATGGATAATCATCTGTTTTGACATAGGAGAACAACGAAGGCAAGATGCGCTCTATTTGTTGGCTGTCCGTGAATGTATTCGCAAGCAGGGCACGCTGATTTGCCGTTCCCCGAGCCGATTCACGTTGGAAGTAACCTTTCTTTTCGCCCATCTGTTCTTTGAGCCATGCAGGCGTAACACCCAGGCTTGAAGGGTCTGGCTTTATAACAGGCATGGCCCTCAGCGCCGCTATCAAGGCATCCACTTTGGATCGATCGACTCGCTTCCCATTGTTGATGAGGGTCTTATTCTTGGCGCGAATAGTCGCAATCTCATGCTGTGGTATACCGAGCCCGCCCCAACCCGAGCGAATTGAAATTTCGCGGACAGGCACCTGGGCCACTGCGATCGCACCAGTCAAGAATACGATGAGCGACACCACACATCTGTCTCTATGAAGAGCAAGGAACACGATCTTATTATCCGATAGAACAAAGCCGGTGAGTACTCGCTATTTTTGGTCTGCATCTATGACTAAGAGTCGTCGATGACTACGTCTCAAACCTCATAACTTCCCGGCCGCTTCTCTGCCCTCTTATCCCCCGGTGTACCCGCCGATGATGGGGATAATCTCGCCCGTGATGTAGCTGGAGCACTGGGGTGAGGCGAGAAAGACGTAAGCGGGCGCGATCTCCTCGGGCTGTGCGGGCCGCTTCATGGGCGTATCCGCGCCGAATTTGCTGACGTCCTTCGCTTCCTTGTCGGACGGATTCAGCGGAGTCCATACCGGACCCGGCGCTACGGCATTTACCCGGATGCCGCGCGGCACCAGATGAGTGGCTAGCGACCGGGTGAAGGCATGGATGCCGCCCTTGGTCATGGAGTAATCAAGCAGGGCCTCGTTGCCGAGCAGTCCGGTCACAGAGCCGGTGTTCACGATGGCCGAGCCCTGTTTCATATGCTTTACCGCAGCCTGCGCCATGTAGAAATATCCATAGAGATTGGTCTTCAGCGTCTCGTCGAAATGCTTTGCCGTGAGGTCTTCGAACCTCGACGTATGCACCTGAAAGGCGGCATTATTGACCAGCACATCGAGCCTGCCGAATTCCCTGACCGTTTGCGCCACGGCCTTGTTGCAAAATTTCTGGCTGGAGACATCTCCGGAAATCAGCAGGCACCGCCTTCCTTCCGCTTCCACCTTCTCTTTGGTAAGGCGCGCGTCCTCGTGCTCGTTCAGGTAAGCCACCGCAACGTCCGCGCCTTCGCGCGCAAACAGGATGGCAACGGCCCGCCCGATGCCGGAATCTCCGCCGGTGATGAGAGCTACCTTTTGATCGAGTTTGCGCGAGCCCATGTAAAAAGGAGCATCGTAGAGAGGAGCCGGATCGAGACCGGATTCCGAGCCGGGCTTGCTCTGGTGCTGCTTTGGAAAGGGCGGGGCGGGATACTTCCGCGCCCCTGCCTGCATGGCCTGCCGGGGTTCCTGCCTGGGCCTCGCCTGATCGGCTTTGGCAACCTGCTTCTGGATGCGGCGCTGGCGCCGGGGTGCACTTGCGGAGGCCATTCCTGCTCCCTGATTTCGAACTGGATGTACCCCAATCCATCGGGCCGGGAACTTTCCGAAATCAGGTGCTTGGACGTTCCATATGCGCAGGAGGTTTCCTGAAAGAACCGAAGAACAAGAAATTACGAATCGTGACGATTCCGCTCATGTGATCCGGGGACATTGGTCACTCTCGAAGCCCATTTCTTTCGGAGCTTGGCTTTGAGCAGGATCAGGGAGAATTGGATTTTACGATTACGGTATCGCGCTTACAGCCACTATGCTGGACACCTGTATTCTCGATCAGTAAAATCGACGAGGGACACTGGAAGCCCAAAGCGGCGCAAAGCCGCAACGGGGACGCCGGGAAAGCGAAGAACGGGATAACAGGACACCCGTTTGGACACCGGCCTAGGAAACCCGCATAAACAGCGGGAGGAAATGGCGCTATCGTCTAGGGGTTAGGACGGAAGATTCTCAATCTTCAAACACGGGTTCGATTCCCGTTAGCGCTACCAATTTTCGTCTTCTCCTGCTACTCCTGTTTCACCTCAACATCATCGTTGGTTTCTGCGGTCGTTCCGGTCATGGGATCGCCGCTATAGCTGCGGATGGAGAACGTAACCTTCGGGCTGCCCACGGGCTGAAACGTCACGCGCACCGGCTGGCGCTGCCATTGAGGCGCGGCGCATTCCGATTCCGGCAGGCCGCCCCCGTTGGCGGCGCGCAGCGGTTTGCTGAGCAGCGGCTTTCTTCGTCCCAGTTGGAAC
>DASZRZ010000390.1:0-4380 GCA_035548935.1 Terriglobales bacterium | reverse complement strand
CTCTATGCCGAGCACAAGCACAAGGTGCTCATGGTGTTGCAGGCCCTGGACTGCGGAGGCAAGGACGGCACCATCGAGCACGTATTCAAGGGAGTGAATCCGCAGGGGGTGCGGGTGGCGGCCTTCAAGGCCCCGACTCCGATTGAACTGGATCACGACTACCTGTGGCGCGTTCACCGGCAGACACCCGGCAGGGGAGAGATCACGATCTTCAACCGCAGCCACTACGAGGATGTTCTGGCGGTGCGGGTCCACGACCTGGTTCCGAAAAAGGTATGGAGGCGGCGCTATCAGCAGATCAATGATTTTGAGCGCATGCTTGCGGAAGAAGGCGTGACCATCGTGAAGTTCTATTTGCACATCAGTAAAGACGAGCAGAGAAAGCGGCAGCGGGAGCGATTGAAAGATCCGCGGAAGAAATGGAAGTTCAATGCCGGCGACCTGCAGGACCGCGAGCTGTGGGGCGGCTACATGAAGGCCTACGAGGAGGCGCTGAGCGAGACCAGCACGGATTGGGCTCCGTGGTATGTGGTGCCGGCGAATCACAACTGGTACCGGAATCTGGTGGTGGCAAGCGTGCTGGTGGAGACGCTGGAGAGGTTGAAGATGTCGTATCCGGCGCCGAAGATCGACGTGAAGAAGATGCTTGAGGAGCTTGGCGGCAAAGGGGAGTAAGCGGGCGGCTCAAGCCCCCAGGAAGCATGAGGGTGCCGCCCACGGATTGGGGAGGGCGTACTCGGCTTTGCCGGTCCTCACGGCTTGCGGTGTTTCCGGAAATCCATGTTGTAGGTGAGGATGATCTGCAATGTGTGGTTGTGTTCGTAGACCCGCTGGTTACGCTGCTGCAGCGTCTGGTTCATGTAGCCCACTTCGATGGAGCCCTGCTTGTTGAATTTGTATCCGATGGAGGCGAAGGCGCGGTTCTGGTCGAAGATGTTGGGGACGTTGCCGCCGAAGCCGATGAACAGCTCGTCGTAAAAGCTCACAAAGGGCTCATGCGCGTCGATGGTGGGCCCCACCAGCGGTACGTTGGCGCGGAGCATATAGCGCATGCGATTCAGAAAGAGATAGTCCGAGCCGGAGGGGAACTTTGCCCAGCGCTGTTCCAGCCGGTAGCGATTGATAAGAGCAACGCGTCCGATCGAGTTGTTGATCTGGACCTGTTCGAAGATACGATGCTCGGGGAACTCCCGCGGAAATGGGAACCCTCCGTAGGGGTAGGTTTCAAAGAATCCGTATCCCATGGTCAGCAGGACCCCATCCCTCAAATAGTAGTTCACGGCCGGCCGGACCATGGTTTGCTGGGGGTCTTTGATGGTGTTTTGCCTGCGGAATTGAAACTCGGTATGGACTCCCCATTTATCTGTCAGGCGGTGATCGCCGAAGAACATATACCAGGTGTTGCGGTTGGAGTCGCTGATACGCGGGGCCTGCGCATGTAGGGCCGGTGAGCAGAGCACCGCGAATACGATCACCATCAGGCCCGCCCGGAAGGCGTGTTGCATTTTCTGCCTGCCCCAGTTCTTTTCGCCCATTTTCTGTTCGCCCAAGGTTTGCATTGATCCCTGCCTGCAAGATGAAGAATTGATGACGGCTTTGTAGTGGAACAGGATATGTGTAACAGGGCTGGAAGTGAAATTAAATGGCATGCCTGTGATTGGGGAGGCAGACTAGCGGTTTTTCAGGAGTGGATTAGCCAGCGAGTTTCTAAGGGGGAGAGAATTTTGTTGGTCGGGACGGGCGGATTTGAACCGCCGACCCCTTGCACCCCAAGCAAGTGCGCTACCAGGCTGCGCTACGTCCCGACACAAAAGCAGAACGTTATTCTAGCAGAGCCTGTTCTGCGGAGGTTGCAAGAGTGAAATCCGGCTGGTAATGGCTGCTTCGGCAACCGAATCTGCAGAGCAGATGCGGGATGAAGCCAGATGTGGGATGAAGCAGGTACAAGGCGAAGCAGGTGGGTGGCGAAGCAGGTACAATGTTGCGCCATGAAAAAAACGATCACGATGAAACCCTCCGTATGCCTTCTATTGGTGGCACTTCTTACGACTGCATTGGCAGGGGCGCAGCAGGCCGCCAAGTCAGGGAGTTCCGAATCCGCCAGCGCCTCTGCTGTTGGCATGGAGAAGGCGATCACCGAGGAAGAAGAGCCGTCGCATCATTTGGTGTTGGAGAACGCATACACGAAGGTGTTCAAGGTTGAGCTGGCGCCAAAGGGGTCGATGAAGCTGCACCGGCACGATCACGATTACGTCTCGATCGTTCTGGAAACCTCGGACATGGAGACGCAGGTCCCCGGCAAGCCCGCGGCCAAGGCTATGCGCAAGGCGGGGGAGGCGAAGTTTACCAAGGGCGGGTTTGTCCATAGCAGCCGCAATTTGGGCGACCATGTGTTCCGTAATGTGATCGTTGAAATCCGCAAGCCGGGCACAAAGAGGCCAGCGAAGAAGGCGGAGCGAGCCCTTGATCTTGGCCACGGACATATGGAAGACGTGGTGGAAGAGAACGCCGAGGTGCGGGTGACCGAGGTGCAGATTGCGGCGGGAATGATGAGCGACGAGCATGTGAAGGACTTGCCGCAGGTGATTGTGGCTCTGACGGATTGCGATCTGTTGAAGATGGTTAACGGGCGGCCCACGGAGCAGTTGCGCCTGAAAGCGGGAGACGCGGCCTGGATTGGGGCGGGCGAAAAGTGGATGCTGCACAACAAGGGTGCCGGGAATGCCCGCTATATTGCCGTGGGATTCAAGGGATAAGTGCTGCTGGGGCGGCTTGTTACAGCGCAATTAAAAAAAATCGCCAGGGACAGTTGCACAGCACGGATTCCGATGGTATAAATGACCTCGTTGTGGAGATGGCGTTGATTGCTCCGGGCGATCCCGGAAGCAGGAGCCGGGTGGAGCAAGCGGACTAGGGCAAGCTCTTCGGCTTTATGGTTGGCCTCTCAAGTTGCCTCGCAGTAGTTCCTGCATGAGGCTAAATTCGGGGACAAAGATCCTCGAAGGGTTATGCGCAGTGTCGCTCAACCTCAATTAAGGTTCTTTCAGAAGTTGAAAATTTCGGTTGCATGCTTGTATGCGCATGGCAATCGGATTTTCCAGATATTAGATTTAAAGGTTTGCTGATTTAACGATCGCGAAATCGGCTTCGGCCACGGAGCCTGAAAATCAAGCCTGTGCGGGCTTGATGCATGAGTGTCGAGAGTGACCTCCTGTTCTGATTTCAAGATTTTTGAATTCTGATTTCAAGATTTTCGAATTCAAGATTTTCGAATTCGGTTTTGAATTCTAAGGACGCAGATCTTTTAGGTTTTTCCTTCTTTGGTTTTGTGCGCGCTAGAATGGGCTGCGCAAAAGAGAAAGAAGGTAAGCATTATCGGCGGCATGGCGGATGCGCTCCCCGGTCTGAATTTAGTACGGGTAGACAGCGCGCGGCAGACGCGGTAATGTTAGAGGGTTTCGAGGACGCACGGATTGCAACTAGCGTTGCTGTCCGTGTTGACTGAAACGCTCCGCTCAGGCGGCAGCGGATTGGTCTTTGACAACAGGTTGAACGTGCCAGTCGCGAGTGAACGGAGCTCGGGTTTAAGCCGAGCGATCTCGCAATATCCTTTCAACTTCGGGCTTCGGTGTCCGAGGTTGCAAATCGATCAGGTTTCAAACGAGAGTTTGATCCTGGCTCAGAATCAACGCTGGCGGCGTGCCTAACACATGCAAGTCGAACGAGAAAGTGGAGCAATCCATGAGTAAAGTGGCGACCGGGTGAGTAACACGTGACCAACCTACCCTCGAGTGGGGAATAACCTAGGGAAACCTGGGCTAATACCGCATAAAATCTATGGCAGAGACGCCGTGGATCAAAGGCGCAAGTCGCTTGAGGAGGGGGTCGCGGCCGATTAGTTAGTTGGCGGGGTAATGGCCCACCAAGACGGTGATCGGTAGCCGGCCTGAGAGGGCGCACGGCCACACTGGAACTGAAACACGGTCCAGACTCCTACGGGAGGCAGCAGTGGGGAATTTTGCGCAATGGGGGAAACCCTGACGCAGCAACGCCGCGTGGAGGATGAAGTCCCTTGGGACGTAAACTCCTTTCGATCGGGAAGAATAAATGACGGTACCGGAAGAAGAAGCCCCGGCTAACTCCGTGCCAGCAGCCGCGGTAATACGGGGGGGGCAAGCGTTGTTCGGAATTATTGGGCGTAAAGGGCGCGTAGGCGGTGCGGCAAGTCTCTTGTGAAATCTCCGGGCTCAACTCGGAGCCTGCAGGAGAAACTGCCGTGCTTGAGTGTGGGAGAGGTGAGTGGAATTCCCGGTGTAGCGGTGAAATGCGTAGATATCGGGAGGAACACCTGTGGCGAAAGCGGCTCACTGGACCACAACT
>DASZRZ010000389.1:0-10522 GCA_035548935.1 Terriglobales bacterium | reverse complement strand
GTGCCCGTTCTCCAAAGCCTCGTCCCATCCGTGGCCAACCAAGGGGGTTCGGATTTATCCCTAACGTTGCAGGGGAGGAGCTTTACAAAAGAGTCGAGCATTACCATTAATGGACAGCCGCTCCCGGCAGCATTCGTGAGCGAGCAACAGTTGAAGGCGACGGTTCCGGCCCGCTTCCTGCGGCGGGCGGGAACCCTTCCGGTCAAAGTCTTTACGCCAAGGCCCGGCGGCGGCTCTTCGGAACAGATTGATTTCCTTGTTGGACCAAAGTCCCCTGGCGTGGAGGGCGGGAAATAAGCCTGGAAACGCCTCTGTATGCTTCACTCCACATCTTCATGGTTGCGCGTGTTCCAGCCCCGCACAAGTGGTTGTACCAGTTTGGGCTTGACCAAACCCGCCTTTGAGGCTTAGCATTTTCTTGCGTTTGTCCGATAGGGCAGACCGAGTCATCATGAAGAGTGGCTGAGGGACGGGCCCTTAGAAGCCACGACAACCGGATCAGGCTAACGCCTGGTTGGCCGGTGTTAACTCCCACCCGGAAACGGGGAACATGAGATTCGGGGCAGGCACCGTTGTATGCCAACCTCGTAGCTCTTTTCCATATCCGGAGGAGAGCTTAATTTTTTTAGAGAGCAATATGGCCCGTCCCGCCGCTACAGAGAGAGTTGCGAATGGCGGATCAGTACGAGTTGCAGTGCCGGGAATGTGGCAAGCGGTGGGGCAATGTCCCGCAATCCATCTGTTTTGATTGCTTCTCCCCCTTGGAAGTCGTCTTTGACATGGAGGCGGCGCGCGACCGCTTCACGATTAACAATATCAGCGCAGGTCCGGGAAATATGTGGCGCTACAGCTCCCTGCTGCCTCTTCCCGATGACTACGTCCCCACCCTTCCGGTTGGGCTTACTCCCCTGATCGACGCCCCGCGCCTGGGGAAACGCATCGGTCTCGGCAACGTTTTCCTGAAGAACGACTCCGTGTGCTTCCCCACGCTCAGCTTCAAGGATCGCGTGGTAGCCGTTGCCCTGGCTCAGGCCAAGCGCTTCGGCTTCGGCGTGGTGGCATGCTCCTCCACCGGCAATCTGGCAAACTCGGTTGCCGCGCAGGCCACCCGTGCGGGACTCCAGGCGTGTGTCTTCGTCCCTTCCGACCTCGAACCTGCCAAGATTCTCGGAACTCAGGTATTTGGAGCCAAGCTGGTACGCATCGCGGGAAACTACGATCAGGTAAACCGTCTGTGCTCCCAAATCGCGGACAAGTACCGCTGGGGCTTCGTCAACGTCAACCTGCGGCCCTACTACGCCGAAGGCTCCAAGAGCGTAGGCTACGAGATCGCCGAGCAACTTGGCTGGCGGCTGCCCGATAACGTCATCGTTCCCATGGCGGGCGGTTCGCTGATCACCAAAATCCGCAAGGCGTTCGACGAACTCCAGGCCCTTGGACTGGTGGCGCCCCGCAATGTGAGATTCTTCGGCGCTCAGGCCACCGGCTGCTCTCCCATCACCACCGCGGTGAAGGCCAACCAGAAGGAAATCGACCCGCAGAAGCCCTCGACCATCGCTCGCTCGCTGGCGATCGGCAATCCCGCCGACGGCCACTACGCCATCAAAACCAT
This sequence comes from Terriglobales bacterium, assembly GCA_035548935.1. Classification (GTDB taxonomy): domain Bacteria; phylum Acidobacteriota; class Terriglobia; order Terriglobales; family Acidobacteriaceae; genus DASZRZ01. The sequence goes on along the minus strand of DASZRZ010000389.1, from coordinate 8,910 downwards.
CACCGAAAGCGGAGGGTGGGGCGAGGATGTCAGCGATCCCGAACTGGTTCGTGGAATCCAGTTACTGGCCGAGACCGAGGCCGTATTCACCGAAACCGCCGGCGGCGTTACCGTTGGAACCGCCGCCAAGCTCGCCGAAAAGGGATGCATCAAGCCCGGAGAAACCACCGTGCTCTGCATCACCGGCAACGGCCTCAAGACTCTCGACGCCATCATGGACTCCTACGCTACAACCGATGCCATTCCGCCCAGGCTGCAAGCCTTTGAGGAATTCCTGAACGATGCCCATCTGGTTGCGGAAGAGGTCGCCTGATGAGCGTCCGGGTCCTGATTCCTTCGGCATTGCGGCGGCACACCGGCGGGCTGGAGCACGTTACCTGCTCCGCTAAAAACCTCAACGAACTGGTGGATTCGCTTGGCGTTACATTCCCCGACCTTAAGCCTTTTCTTAGGGATGACACGGGACAGTTAAGGCGATTCCTGAACTTCTACGTCAACGAGGAAGATATCCGCTTTCTGGGAGGGGCTGCCCACGAATTCAAGGATGGCGACGAGGTCATGGTCGTTCCCTCGATTGCGGGCGGGTGTTCGGGACAACCAGCCAGCTAAGCGCGGCCCCCTGAATCGCCCTTGAAACCTGCGCGGGCACAGCCATGCCGTTACAATGCAGGCAGGCTGCCTGGGGCGGAGTGTCAGCATCAGGTCATGTCTGCTTCAAGTCATACCTATGGGAACTGAATTGCAATCCGTAGCAGCCACGGCAACCGCGGCGCGAAGCAAGTGGAGAGCCGGGCTGGTGGGCTTTGGCACCGTTGGCTCGTCGGTCGCCCGCCTGCTTACAAGCCGGAGCCTTCCGGGTCTGCAATTGACCCACGTGTGCAACCGGCAGGTGGCTCGCAAAAAGGCCCCATGGGTGCCCAAGGATGTCGCGTGGACGGAGAGCTTTGAAGATCTTCTCCACTCCCCTGACGTTGATGTGATTGTGGAACTGATCGGCGGACTGGAACCTGCGGGCGACTGGGTGCGCCGGGCGCTGTTGGCGGGCAAGTCCGTGGTTACGGCGAACAAGAAGCTCATCGCTGCTCACGGGCCGGAGCTTCTCCTGCTTGCCCGCAAGCAGGGAGTACGCCTGCTGTTCGGTGCGGCGGTGGCGGGCGGTGTGCCCGTGTTGCACGCGCTCGAAGAAGGGCTGGCCGGGGATCGCCTCTTCCGGGTTCGCGGTATCGTAAACGGAACCTGCAACTTCATTTTGAGCAGCATGGAAACGCGCGGCATCAGCTTTGCCGAGGCGCTGAAAGAGGCTCAGAAGCTGGGCTTCGCCGAGGCCGATCCCACCGATGACGTCGAGGGCTTCGATGCCCGCTCCAAGCTGGCAATCCTCAGCTGGATCGGACTGCGCGCCGAGGTCAACCCGGAAGAGATTGCCTGCCGCTCCATCACTCCCGTGGATGCCGTTGACTTCAGCTACGCCCGCGATCTGGGCTGCACCATCCGCCAGATTTCATGGGCCGAGCTGCAGAAGGAACACCTGCTCGCCGGAGTGCAGCCTACGCTGGTGCCGCTGGCCTCTCCTCTGGCCCACGTGCACGGCAGCGAAAACATGGTGATTGCCACCGGGGAATTTGGCGGCGACACGGTGCTTGCCGGACACGGCGCAGGCGGACACCCCACGGCGGTGGCCGTCGTCTCCGATCTTCTGGGCTTGTCCAGGAGCCACCCGGATGCCATCGCGGAGAGCCGCCAGTTTGCGGTTTCCACCGATTTCATCTCGCCCTACTACCTGCGGCTCGTGGTGAACGATCGTCCCGGCATCGTGGCGGCCCTAGCCTCGGCGCTCTCCAAGCGCGACATTAATCTTGACGCGGTTATGCAGCGCCCGGGATTCCCCAAGTCACACCTTACGTTCGTTGTGACCGTGGAACCCTGCCGTTTTTCGCTGCTGCAATCCGCCGTGAACGAAATTGAACAGATGGACTTCTTAGTCGATCGGCCGCTTTGTATGCCGATTCTGGGTAATCATGCCGACTCACCTGCAATGTAGTAATCCGGAGTGCGCCGAACAACTGGACCGCCTGTTCAATGGCTATTCCTGTCCCCGGTGCGATGACCTCCTCGAAGTGGTTGTGGAAGCTCCGCGCCTCGATGCCACCCAACTGAAGGCCCTATGGCGCGAACGGCGCGGCTCCACCGCGCTGCTCGACCGCAGTGGCGTGTGGCGCTTCCGCGAGTTTCTGCCCGACTATCCGGCAGAGATGGTCGTCAGCATGGGCGAGGGCAACACTCCTGTCATCCCCGGTCTGAAGGCGCTCGCCTACGGTGGCGTTGCCGAACTGGGTTTCAAGCATTTGGGGTGGAACCCCACCGGCTGCTTCAAAGACCTGGGCATGACCGTGGCCATCACCGAGGCCCGGTTCCGGGGCAAGAGCGCCGTAGCCTGCGCCTCCACCGGAAACACCGCCGCCTCCATCGCGGCCTATGCCGCGCGCGCCGGACTCAGGGCCTGCGTCTATCTGCCCAAGGGAAAAGTTTCCCTCCCCAAGCTGGCTCAATCGCTGGACTACGGTGCGGAGATCGTGGAAATCGATGGCAACTTCGACGATGCCCTCAACCGCGTCAGCGCCGACGCCAATTCCGATCTCTACCTGCTCAACTCGGTGAACCCCTTCCGTATTGAGGGTCAGAAGACCGCCATCTTCGAGCTGATGGAACAACTCAACTGGCAGCCACCGGATTTTCTGGTCCTGCCGGGAGGCAATCTGGGGAACTCCGCCGCCTTCGGGCGCGCCCTTCACCAGATGCACGCCATCGGCCTCATCCCCAGCCTGCCGCGCATGGTCATCGTGCAGGCACGCGGCTCCAATGCCCTGGTTCTGACGCTCGCCAAGGGCGGCAAAAAACTTGAGATTGTCGAAAATCCGCAGACCGTGGCCACCGCCATCTGTATCGGCGCTCCCCGCTCATGGAAAAAAGCCCTGCGCGCCATCGCCGAAACCAATGGCCTGGTGATCGATGTCTCCGACGAAGAGATCATGGAGGCCAAGCAGATCATCGGGCGCGATGGCATCGGCTGCGAGCCCGCTTCGGCCACCACGCTTGCCGGCATCCGGCAGCTGGTCAAGGCCGGACTCATGCCCGCCGAGGCGCGGGTGGCGGCCATCCTCACCGGCCATGTCCTGAAAGATACCGACGCCATCCTGGGTAAGCGCGAAGGCCAGCAGAAGCGCCAGGCGGAAATGGTCGAGGCCTGAGTGCAAGCGGCTTCCGGGCTGGTGGGAAAAGAAATTGTTGTTCCGGGCTCCATCGCCAATATGGGCCCCGGCTTCGACACCTTGGCTATCGCCGTCCGGATTTACCTGCGCCTGAAGATAACCCGCGTCGATCCTGCGCGTACCGGCCTGCAGTTCCATTTCACCGATAAAGCTCCCGACGGCGAAAACTACATCGAACGCGCCTTCCGCCATCTCGCGGACTCTTTGGCTCCCACCGGTATCTCCGGGAACGGCCACGCGCTTCCCTTCCTCGAAGTCGAAGCCAGCAGCGATATCCCCATGAAAGGCGGACTTGGCAGCAGTGCCGCCGCCACGGTGGCAGGCCTGCGCCTCTTCGAGGCCGTTTACGGCGCTGTGAGCCAGGGCGAGTTACTGGCCGCGGCAACCGTGCTCGAAGGCCATCCCGATAACGCCGCTGCCGCGCTCCTGGGAGGGCTGACCGTCTGCTGCCAGCGGAGCGATGGCTCGGTCGCGGCAACCTCCTGTCCGTGGCCCGAGGCATGGGAGTTCCTCGTGCTCACCCCCGAGCTGGGACTGGCCACCAAAAAATCGCGTGGCGTTCTTCCTTCCACTCTCTCCATGGCGGATGCCGTCGCCAACCTGCAGCGGGTTGGCATGATCGTCGCCGCGGCCCACAGCGGAGATGAATCCCTGCTGGCCGGTGTCTTCGACGACCGCCTTCATCAACCGTATCGTCAGGAGCTGGTGCCGGGACTGGCGGAAATCTTGAAGCTGCGCCACACGCATATTCTGGGCGCATTTCTGAGCGGATCGGGACCTTCCATCGCGGTGGTGGTGCGTGGGGATGGCAAAGAAGCTCAAGAGCTTTTAAATGAAGCCTATCTGCCGTTGGGAATTCCGTTCCAGGTGAGAAGGCTGCGGGTTTACTCCCACCAGGGGTAGTCTCTACGCCTTGATTTTTCCCGTATACACCGCCATCCCGGCTACAGCGTCGATTCCCATTTTGTCGAGCGTATCGATCTCTTCCTGTGTCTTGATGCCGCCCGCGAGGATCAGCTTCCGTGTGGTGGCCTCGCGCAGGCTCTTTGCCACATCCATCGGAAGACCGCTCATCGTACCTTCGGTATCGATATGCGTGTAAAGAAACGAGTGGCAATAGGGCGCGAGCAGGCGAATCATGTCGTAGGGAGATATGGCCGTTCGTTCCTGCCATCCCTTGACCGCCACCTTCCCGCCGCGTGAATCGATGGCAAAGACGAGGCGCTCATTCCCCAACTCCGCCGCCAGCTGTTCCGCAAAGGCAACGTTGATTTCCCCATCGCGCAGCAGTGACGAACCGAAGATCACCCTCACTGCGCCATAATCCAGCAACTGGCGGGCAGTAGCGGCATCGTGGATGCCTCCACCAACCTGGCAGGGCAGGCGCCCCAGCAGCATGCGCACCTGCTCGCGGTTATTCCCGACGCGCTTGGCGGCATCGAGATCGATAATCTGCGTTACCGGATACCGGGAGAAGCGCTGAATCCAGGGTTCGAAGTCGTCATATTCCAGCGCCTTCTTTTCTCCCTGAATCAGTTGGACGATCTTGCCGCCCATAAGGTCAATTGCGGGTATGAGCACGGAAACCTCAATATTAAAAATTCAAAATAAAAGTTCTTAGCAGGGCAGCCTGACGGCGACACCGGCGGCCCTCAATTGCTCTTTCAGCGCCACGACGCTTTCGATTCCAAAGTGGAAGATCGAAGCCGCCAGCGCGGCGTCGGCGTGGCCGGCGTCAAAGACCTCGGCAAAGTGCGCCGCCGTGCCCGCTCCGCCGGAAGCGATCACGGGAATCGACAGCGCACACGCCACCGCGGCGGTAACCTCACAGTCGAAGCCCACGCGCGTACCGTCGCGATCCATTGACGTCAGCAGGATTTCTCCCGCGCCCCGCGACTGCGCTTCCCTGGCCCATTCGATGACGTCCCGCCCGGTGGGAGTGCGGCCTCCGGCAACGAATACCTCGAAGCGCTCGTTCCGGCGCTTGGAATCGATGGCGACGATCACCGCCTGCGATCCGAAGCGGGCGGCGATCTTTCCGATCAGGCCGGGATCCTGCACGGCGGCGGAGTTAATGGTGACCTTGTCGGCCCCTGCGTCGAATACCGCGGCGGCATCGTCCAGCGTGCGGATGCCCCCGCCGACGGTAAATGGAATGAAAAGCTCGCGCGCGGTGCGGCGGACCACGTCAATGCGTGTGTTTCTCTTACTGCTGGTGGCGGTAATGTCGAGCAACACGATCTCATCGGCCCCGGAGGCGGCATGAGCGGCGGCCAATGCCGCCGGGTCTCCGGCATCACGCAGGCCAAGGAACTTCACGCCCTTGACCACACGGCCTTCGTCAACGTCGAGACAAGCGATGATGCGTTTGGTCAGCACGTCAGAGCTCGCAAAAGTTTTTGAGAATGGTCAGGCCCGCGGGGCCCGATTTTTCGGGGTGGAACTGCACTCCGAAGATGCCGTCGCGTTCCACCGCACCGGCGAAAGAAAGGCCGTATTCGGTGGAAGCACTGGTTTCCGAGGTTGTGGGAGCAAAGTAGGAGTGCGTGTAATAGACGAAGGCTCCGGATTGGATTCCCTGCAGCAGCCTCGACTCGGGACGCACATCGATGCTGTTCCAACCCACATGCGGCGACTTCACTTCGGTTGGGAACGACCGGCACACTCCCTGGAATAGCCCGAGGCCGGGAACAGCAGGCGCCTCTTCGCTTCCGGCGTAAAGCCACTGCATGCCTACGCAGATTCCCAGAAATGGCTTTCCGGACCGGACGGAATCGAGAATCGCCGTCTGCATCCCATTGCCGGACATTGCCTCGGTGGCGCTGAAGTGTCCCACGCCGGGCAGCACGACTTTTTCCGCACCCGGCAGGTCGGCGGGATTGCTGGTCACGATGATTTCCGCCCCGAGGTGCTGGAACGCTTTACACACCGAGGTGACGTTTCCCGCGCCGTAATCGACAATCGCAATCATAAAAGTCCCTTGGTGCTGGGCAGCATTCCGGCCAGCTGACGGTCGCGTGAACAGGCCACCCGCAGGGCGCGTCCAAATGCCTTGAAAATGGCCTCGATCTTGTGGTGATTGGATCGTCCGTAAAGAATGCGGGCGTGGATATTGGCGCGAGCGCCGCGCGCAAAGCCCTCAAAGAAGTCATGCACCAGCTCGGACTGTAGATCGCCCACCAGCCGCGTGCGGACCTTAGTGTCAATCACCGACGAGGCGCGTCCGCTGAAGTCCACGGCCACCACGCCGAGGGTTTCGTCCATGGGCATGACGAAATATCCGGCGCGCATGATGCCGCTGCGGGTGCCCAGGGCAAGATCGAACGCCGTGCCCAGTGCGATGCCTACATCCTCGACTGTATGGTGCTGGTCCACATCGAGGTCGCCGGTGGCGCGCACTTTCAGGTCAAAGCCCCCGTGCCGGGTAAAAAGGTCGAGCATGTGATCGAGGAATCGAATGCCGGTCGAGATGTCGAAATGGCCTTTTCCCTCAAGAATCAGTTCGAGATGAATGTTGGTCTCGGCGGTCTTTCTTTCGATTACGCCGCTACGCCTGTCTTCAATCACTCCGCTGCGCCGGATGACCCCGCGCCGCCCAGGCTTTTTGGCCTTTGCCCCGGCAGGCTTGGGATTCGCGGCCTTGCTTCCAGTACGGCTCATGCAGTGATTCCTTTCCTCTGCGCGAAATCTTTCATGAGCGAGCGCAGGCCCTCGTTCAGGATCGCCATCTGCTCATCCGTTCCCACGGTAATGCGCACGCAGCCTTCGCAACCGGGATCGGAGCTGCGGTCGCGAACCAGAATTCCCCGCTGCTTGAATCCGTTCACAAATTCCTTCGAGCGCTCTCCAACGCGAAACAGAACAAAGTTGGCCTGGCTCGGCCAGTAATACAAACCGCACTCGGCAAGCACTTGCTCCAGGGCCGCGCGGTTCCGCCGGACCTCGGCGACATACGAATGGATGTACTCCTGGTCACGCAAAGCCTCCATCAGGCAGGCCAGGGCAACGGCGTTAACGTTGTAGGGGGTGGCCGTTTTTCGCACGATGCCGATCTGGCTGGCATCGCCCGCCAGCACTCCTGCGCGCAGACCCGCGAGACCATAGGCCTTGGAGAAGGTTCTGGCGATAAACAGGTTTGGCCACTTACCGATCTGATCGAACAGCGTCTGGCCGTAAAACTCAAAATATGCCTCGTCCACCAGCACAGCGGCGCTGGGTGCGGCTGCGAGGATTCGCAGCAGATCCTCGCGGCTGGTCACCGCGCCCGTGGGATTATTCGGATTGGCTATTGCGATCAGGCGCGTACGCGGCGAAATGCGGTCGAGCACCTGCTGCGTGGGAAACTTGAAATCATCCGACGACAGCACAGGAACAACTTTTGCGCCCGTACACTCGGCATAAAGCCGGTACATGCCGAAGGTGGGAACCACAATCATGGCCTCGCTGTTTTCGTCGAGATAGCTTTCGCATACGAGATGAATGGCTTCATCCACTCCGTTGGTCAACAGCAGTTGAGCCGGATCAACGCCCAGGAATTTCGCCACTTCAATCTCGACCGGCTCGCGCTCGGGATACATGGCCAGCAGTTCGGCATCCAGGCTCTTCAATACCGCGAGCACCCGCGGAGAACATCCGATGGTGCTCTCGTTGAAATCAAGCCGCATGCCCTGGCGGCCGGCCAGCGGAGGATGATAGGGAGCAAGCTCCAGCAGTGCCGCACGGGGCTTAAGCATTGCCGCACCTCACGCGGATGGATTCGGCATGCGCAACCAGTCCTTCGGCCTCTGCCAGCGTGGTGATTGCCGGAGCGATCGAGCGCAGGCCCGCCGCCGAGAGATCCTGCACGGAGATCAGCTTCAGGAAGTCGAGCACACTCAATCCCCCACGGAAGCGCGCGGCCCCGCCGGTGGGAAGAACATGGTTCGGACCGGAGGCATAATCTCCCCCGGCCTGTGGCGACCAGTCGCCCACGAACACGGACCCGGCATTCTGCACCGCCGCAACATTCTCCGCATCGATGGTCAGGTGCTCGGGAGCCATGCGGTTGGCGGCCTCCATGGCCTCTTCGGGCGAGTCCATCCGAAGGACTGCCCCATTCCGTTTGAGTGATTGCAGGGCAATCTTGTTTCCGCAAGCCTGCCGCATGGTCTCTGCCGCTACCTCCCGCCCAAGTTTCGCGTTGGAGGTGATGAAAATTGCGCTGGCGTCGGGATCATGTTCCGCTTGCGCCACCAGGTCGGAGGCGATAAATGCCGCATTTCCAGCGTGGCTTACCACGACAACTTCCGTGGGACCGGCAAGCATATCGATGGCGCAGTCATTCGAGACAAGGCGCTTGGCGGCGGTGACGTACTTGTTTCCTGGTCCTACGATCTTGTCCACCTGCGCTATCGAATCGGTGCCGTAGGCCAGCGCGGCAATAGCCTGCGCTCCGCCGATGCGAAACATCTGCCGCACTCCCAGAAAAGCAGCGGCGGCCATGGTCTCGCGCGCCGGGCGGGGGGAAACCACCCTGATCTCGCGCACTCCCGCAACCTGCGCCGGAATCACCGTCATCAGCATGGTGGACGGAAGGGGATACCGCCCTCCGGGTACATAACAGCCAACCGAGCCCAGGGGACGCACAATTTGCCCTATGCTT
>DASZRZ010000388.1:0-7063 GCA_035548935.1 Terriglobales bacterium | reverse complement strand
AACTCCAAAGCCGCCTGGGACCGGCGCGTTCAGTCCGGACAGGCGGGCCCCAACATGGGCAGCGGGCTGGCCCAGCTGGGCCGTTCGCGGGCGCTGGCAATGTTTGCCGATTGGAGCAACCGCATCGCCGCCGGCGAGTATCCCAAGCAACTACCTCCCCGCCCGCAGGGCGTCGAAAGAAATGTGGTGGTCACGCTCTGGGATTGGGCCGATCCCAAAACGTATCTGCACGACGCAGTTTCCACCGACCGCTGGAATCCGAGGGTCAATGCCAATGGATTGATCTACGGATCGCTGGAAAACAGCGCCGACTACATGCCAGTGCTCGATCCCGTGCGCAACACCGCGGGCCAGGTAAAAATTCCGGTCAGGGATGCGGAAACTCCCTCCACGGCCAGCGACCCTGTGCTTAAGCCCTCTGCTTATTGGGGAAGTGAGGCCATATGGGGCAGCAAGGCGGTGGCTCATAATCCGATGTTCGATTCCAGGGGGCGGATATGGCTTACCTCCCGTGTGCGCGCTGGCGACAATCCGGCGTTCTGCAAAACCGGCTCCAGTCAGGAATCCGCCAAAGTGTTTCCCGTGGAGAAGGGCGGCGTCCGGCAGGTTTCCGTTTACGATCCCGGCACCCGGGAATTCAAGTTCATCGACACCTGCTTCGGCACCCATCATCTGAACTTCGCCCGCAAAGCCAACAACATCCTCTGGACCAGCGCCGGTGGAGGCGGCAGCCCGGTCGTGGGCTGGATCGATACCAAGGTGCTGGAAGAAACCGGCGATGGCGCAATGGCGCAAGGCTGGACCCCGCTGATCCTCGATACCAACGGCAATGGCAAACGGGACGCCTACGTCGAGCCCGATCAACCAGTCGATCCCGGCAAAGACAAGCGCATTGTGGCCGGATTCTACGGCGTAAGTCCCAGCCCGGCAGATGACTCCGTATGGGGCACCTTCACCGGCTTTCCCGGCGCTGTCGTAAGGTTGAATCCCGGACCCAATCCCCCCTCAACGGCGCTCGCGGAGATTTACGAGCTGCCCTGGGGCAATCCCAAAGCCGCGGTTCAGGGATATTCGCCCCGCGGCCTCGACACCGATGGCAACGGCGTCGTGTGGACGGTGCTCGCCAGCGGACATCTTGCCAGCTTCGACCGCCGCAAGTGCAAGGGTCCGCTGAATGGACCCGCCGCCACCGGGCAGCACTGCCCCGAGGGATGGACACTGGTGCCGCTTCCCGGTCCCCAGTTCAAGAATGTGAGCGATCCGGGCAGCGCCGAAGCCAGCTACTACGACTGGGTCGATCTCTTTGACACCTTCGGCCTGGGACGTAACACTCCCATTGCCACCGGCAACGGCAACGATGCACTCATGGCGCTGGTAAACGGCAAGTTCGTAATTCTACGCGTCCCCTACCCCATGGGCTTCTATGCCAAGGGAATCGACGGGCGCATTGATGATCCCAAGACGGGCTGGAAGGGCAAAGGCCTGTGGTCCACCTATGCCACGCGAACTCCGTTCCACGCCGAAGGCGGCAAGGGGACAACCAGCAAGGTGGTCCATTTTCAGCTTCGTCCCGACCCGCTGGCGAAATGAGCGGGGCATGATTTGTGGATTTTTTGAGTGGGGTTTGCGAAATCGTTGGCAGTCCGTGGCACTTTCTTAAGCCCCGCCTGCTCCTTGACGCATGCGGTGTTTTCTTCTAACCTTTGTTCATGCTGTTGTCCTGTTTAAAGTGTGCCTGTTGTTGTTCGAGGGTTCCTTCCGGGACATTGGCAGCATGATAAAAGGCTGAGTACAAGGTAGTTCAAGGATTTAGCCCGCCGCCCGGAAGAGAGTCCCGAGCGGCGGGTTTGTTTTGTAGGGTCCCCGGTTTTGTACAGGCCGTAGAATGGCCGGGCCCATTCGAAAACTCTTCAGGAAGCCGACGATGACCTGGAAGGAAAAACTCGAGAGCATCACGCCCGAGCCAATGGCGCGGGAGATCGACATCTACGAAACTCAACTCGATCTGCGCAAAAAGGGCAAGATTGAAGAGAAGTTGTTCGCCGAAACGCGTCTGCGGCGCGGCGCTTATGGCCAGCGTTACGACAATGGCCAGCGCCACGACGGCGAAAAGACGCAGACCCTGGCCTTCCCCCCCGCGGAAACAAAGGGTCCAAGTACGCTCTGGGATGCTCCCGGAATGCAGCGCATCAAGATTCCGTTTGGAAAAGTCTCTCCCGAGCAGGTGGAAGTTCTTGCCGAATGCGCGGAAGAGTACTCCGATGCGATTCTCCACGTCACCACCCGGCAGGATTTTCAGCTCCACTACGTCCACATCGAAGACACTCCCGACATCATGCGGCGGCTCGCCAGCGTTGGCATCACCACCCGCGAGGCCTGCGGAAACAGCGTGCGGAACGTTACCGCCTGCCCCCTCGCCGGCGTTTGCCACCAGGAAACGTTCGACGTCACCCCTTACGCCAACGCCATTACTTATTTCCTGCTCGGGCATGACGATACCCAGGGCATGGGCCGCAAGTTCAAAATCGCATTCTCCGGATGCGCGCAGAATGCCTGCGGCCTCACCAACTTCCACGACATCGGTTGCATCGCCAAAGTGCGGGAGGTAAACGGAACCTCGCAGCGTGGATTTGCCTTTTATGTCGGTGGCGGATTGGGCGCCGTTCCCTACCCGGCGCTGCTGTTCGATGAGTTTTTGCCGGAAGAGGAGCTGCTTCCCGTTTCGCAGGCGATCACACGCGTATTCACCCGCCTGGGAGAGAAGCAAAACCGCCAGCGCGCCCGCTTGAAGTTCCTGGTAAAGAAGTTGGGACTCGAAGAATTCAAAAGGCTTGTCCTGGAAGAGCGCCAGACCCTCCGGCCCGATCCCCGCTGGACGGCATTTCTCAGCGAGTTGCACGCCGGAGATGAGCAGCCGGTACGTCCCGCGGGCAAACTTCCCAAGGGCAGCTATTCCAATGATTTTGAGCAGTGGCGGCGCACCAATACGCAGCCGCAAAGGCAGGATGGGTATGTTGTGGCAAGCATCACCCTTCCCCTGGGCGACCTCACCTCCGATCAGGCGCGCCAGCTGGCGGATATTGCCAGGCAATTCAGCGGCGTTACCCTGCGCACCACGGCTGAGCAGAACCTCGTTTTACGATGGATCAGCGAAGCCGAACTTCCCGCGCTTTTCGAGGCATTGAAGGCCGCTGGCCTTGCCGAGGGCGGAGCCAGCACCATCAGCGACATTGTGGCCTGCCCGGGAACGGACACCTGCAAGCTGGGCATTTCCTCCTCCCGTTCCCTTGCGGCGGAGCTGAGGCATCAACTCTCCGCTTCGGGCCTCACGCAGATCGAAGGCGCGCGCGACCTTCATATCAAGACCAGCGGCTGCTTCAACTCCTGCGGGCAGCACCACGTGGCCGACCTCGGCTATCTGGGCGTGAGCCGCAACATCAACGGACGCCGGGTACCGCACTTCCAGCTGGTCATCGGCGGCGAATGGCAGAACAACGCCGGCGCCTTCGGACTGGCAATCGGAGCCATCCCCTCCAAGCGCGTCCCCGAGTTCACCCGCCGCATCGCCCAGATGTACGCTGAGCAAAAGCAGGAGGGGGAACAGCTCTCGGCATTCGTAAATCGCATCGGCAAAAAGACGGTTCGCGGCATGATCGAGGAATTGCAGAAAATTCCATCCTATGAGCAGGACCCGAGCTTTTACGCCGACTGGGGCGATCCACGCGAGTACACCATTGACGATATGGGTATTGGCGAGTGCGCTGGAGAAGTGGTTTCGTCCATGCAGTTCGGCATGGCCGGCAGTGAACGCGAGATCTTCGAAGCCCAGATACTCCTCGACGAAAACAACTTCGAGGCCGCCGGTCAGCGTGCCTACAGCGCCATGCTTCAGGCCGCGCGCACCCTGGTCCGCGAGCGCAACCCCAACGCCGGCACGGACCCCGAAGAGATCGTGAGCGAGTTCCGTAAGCACTTCTACGATACCCAGCTCTTCTTCGACCCCTACGCGGGCGGCAAGTTCGCTCATTATTTCTTCCGGGTGCATGAAGTTCAGGGGAAAGCCGCCGGCAAGGAAGCCGCCCATCAGATCATCGAAGAGGCGCAGCTCTTCGTCGACGCGGTTCACCAGTGCTACACCCGCCACGGTTCCGCTCTGAGCACGACGGGGAAGGCGCTGCTGGCGTAATGACAACCGCGATGAATGCACACAAACTACAGGTAAAAATCTTCCTCGATACCCGCGAGCCGCTGGACGTGGAGCCCCTCATTCCGGTATTCCACGCATGGATCAAGCACAACCGGCTCTCCGAAGTTCTGGTGGACGTGGCCAATTACTCCCACGTACCCGGAGGTCCCGGCGTCGGCGTGGTAGGCCACGCTTCGGACTACTTTGTGGATCAGAGCGTGCATGGTCAGGGCCTGCTCTACTCACGCAAACGCGAAGCCCCCGAACCCTCGGAGCGTCTGGAGGATGCCTTCCGGCGCGCACTCCAGGCCGCCATCCTGCTGGAGCAGGAAGCCGCACTGGCCGGCAAGTTCCGCTTTCGCACCGGCGAATTCCTGTTCCGCATCAATGACCGGCTGCTGGCACCTTCCGATGCCGCCACCTTCGAGGCCCTGAAACCAGAAATCGAGGCTTTTTGCTCGAAGCTCTTTGGCCCTGCGGCTTACCAACTTCAGATGAATAGCTCCCCCAGAGAGCTATTTTCAGTCCGGATTACAACCACCGCCCAGACATCACTTCCTGGCTTCCTGCAACGGCTGGGCGCAAAACCATTCGGGCAGGAGTAGTGTCTCTCAACCCGCCCTTCCCAATCAGGCGGCTTGCCGATGTGGGAAAGTCCCTGCCCTTCCCGGCTACGGGCTTGGGCCAGGCCCTCCTTGCAAGAATCGGTGAAAGACTGGCAAATCAGCGCTCCGGAAGCTTTTGCCCTCCTCGGGAGGCTCCTGTGGCCCGGGGCCGCAAGATAGCATTGGTGCTGCCACTCCCCTGGCCATGTATAAAACTGGTTACTAACCTAAGTAATCCCAATGCTTTCCAAGTCCAAACCAATCCGTTCTACTGGATGGTACAGTCATAAATGGCTCTCATTGTCACACTTGAGCTGATTAGGCATGCAGCCTGATTCGAGTGGATGATTCAGGTTGTGCAAGAGAACAGAGGAACACCCAGTGATAAAGAAACTCGAGATTGTATCCATTAGCTTGGCGATTCTGTTGGGGAGTGGTTGGTCTCTGGCCGAAACACCACAAGCCACGCTCAACATTTCTGGCGCAGTGACCGTGAATGGCAAACCGGCGCCGCAGCCTTCCACGGTGTTTTCCGGCGATAAGATTCAGACCGGACCCGACTCGACAGCCAGCCTCGCAGGCGAGGGAGTCGAGGTCACGCTTCCTGAAAACTCGGAACTCACGTACTCACCCGACAGTCTCACCCTGGGCTGCGGCTCGAGCAGCGTGTTCACCAAGGCTGGAAAATCGATATTGCGAACCGCGGACGGAACCGTTATCACGCCGTCGGCGGCAGATGGATTTAACAAGATCGAAGTCACCCAGGGCGCGGGCACCACACTCATTCGCGTTGTGCTCGGTTCTGCCTCTGTGATGCGTGGGCAAAACAATTCTGTCGTCAAAGCCGGTTACCAGCTTGAAATTCCGGGCAGCAGCTGCACCGCGGCTGCCACTAATTTAAACTCGGGCACACCGGCTGCAGCGCCCGCAGCAGCGGCTGCCAAGGCCGGGGGTTCTGCTGCCAAGATATGGATACCGGTGCTCATCGGCGGCGGCGGCGGTGCCGCAGCTGCCGCGGTATTACTGAGCAACGGCAACGATACGCCGGTTTCTCCTTCGGCGCCCTAACCGTTCGAAAATCACAGCGCTTCGCTCCCAGCGCTACAGACCCGAGCGCTTCAGTCTGAAAGACTGAAGCGCTTTTTTTCGTACTGAGCTGGCATACAACTTCCCAAACCCCAGTCCCCTCCGCTCTCCTTCCAGACTGCTTCCGCGATTCTGCCCCATCCGCCGTGGCGATAGTGCCCGGCGATCCCGCCTTACCAACCGATTGCTTCACGCACAGCTTCACGGTTTGTGTCCCGCAGCAGGAATCGGTTTCACATTGGTCAGGTGAGCCCTCCTGTTAAAGAGGTGCCGGACCTTGAACTGTCGCGCTCAACGCTATGCTGATGCGGTTATTTGCGGCGCAATGGCGGAGACGTAAGCATTTTCCCCAAATCTCATTGAATGGTTCGCCTGGAGGGCGTCTCATGAGCAGCTCGGTAATGAAGCGGACAGCCGCTGGACTCATCTTTACAGGCGTAGTTGTTATCAGCCTGGCCTATCTTTCCTATCACAACGCCAGCGAGTTCATGAGTGCGGGCGAAATGGTGTCGCACACCCACGATGTTCTGGAAGGGGTACAGGCCCTGAAGGTCGATGTAATTCGCGCCGAGTCCGGCACCAGAGGCTTCATTATCAGCGAGTCGCCCCGGTCCCTCCTGGCCGTGCAGGGAGCATCCCGCCGGATATCAATATCACTGGCGATGTTGCAGCAGCTGACCGGAGACAATCCCGCCCAAAGACAGCGCCTGGAAGCGGCTCAGCGGTTGATTGCGGAGCGGCAGAAAATCCTGGCCCACATGGTGAATTTGGATCGCAGCGATGGGCTCAAGACGGTGCGTGCTTTTATCACGAGCCATGACAGCGAAGCGACCATGCAGCAGCTTTCCCGGACTTTGAGTGAAATTGAGAGATCCGAGGAAAAGCTGCTCGCGGAACGCAAAAGCAGCCTGGAGATAAAAACCCGCAACACGAACATCATCCTTTTTCTGGCGGTTGCGGTTGAGATAATTCTTCTCGTTCTGGTCTATGCATCCTTCCGCATTTATGTGCAGGAACGCCGCCGCAACTTTCACATCATGGCAATGCAAAAGGAAGAACTGGAAGTTCGTAATCAGGCAGTGGAGCGGGCCAACCGTTTGAAAAGCCAGTTTCTTGCCAGCATGAGCCACGAACTCCGCACCCCCATGAATGCCATCCTGGGGTTTTCCGAACTCCTGGAAGCGGA
>DASZRZ010000387.1:0-10932 GCA_035548935.1 Terriglobales bacterium | reverse complement strand
GCGCGCACCTTCACCGGACGCCCTTCCACGTTCACCGTCACTCTTACCGGCACCTCTTCCAGAACCTGCTCGGGAGACCAATCCTGCGGACTCTCCGTCTGGCTGCCCTGCCGGTCGAGGTGCTGCTGGAAGTAGCCTTTGCGGTAAACAAGCGTCACCGCCACAATCGGCACGCCCAGATCGGCGGCGGATCGCAGAGTGTCTCCGGCCAGTACGCCCAGGCCCCCGCTATACGTCGGGATGTTTCGATCCAGGGCGATCTCCATGGAAAAATATGCAACTGTTGGCAGGCCCAAACCATTCTTCGTCAAGATAGGAACTCCGTGAATGCCGGTTCTACGGGCATAAAAAGATGCTTCATTCTACTTCAACCCTGTTTTGAGGCAATTCGGGCTCTCATCGCCATCGCGATGCCAGCCGAGCCGCTTCAGATTAAATGGAAATGCAATAAAAATGGCGGCTCGAAGGCCGCCATTTTTCCGATCCGGCTTATTTTCAGCGATTCCGCGTGCTGGATGGAATCACGCTTAAAGGCCCTGCCAGCGTGAAACTCAACACCGTCTCCGACGGCAGGTCGATCTGTTGACCCTTGGTCGCCGCCTGCACTCCCGTTCCCGCTCCTGCGCCTACCGCTGCGCCAATGGCCGCACCCTTACCTCCACCGGCAATTCCGCCGATGATTGCACCCAGCGCGGAACCTCCACCGATCGTGGCCGCCGTACGCTTTCCGCGCGACGTTCCAGCCTTCGTCCACTGGCTGCTCCGCAGGTCATAGCTCTTGCCGTTCACCGCCAGCCGGGTCAACTCCAGGGTCAGCACGGACTGTCCCGCAAAACGCCCCGCGCTCTTCACATCCACCACCCGCCCTTCCACATCGGCGTTGGCGGGGATCACTGTCTGCCCGTCTACTATTACCGGCGACGAAAGGGTCGCACGGAAAGAGTCGCCGATCTGGCTGGTTTCACTATTCAGCGAATCGATCAGCCGGACCGGCAGAGCGCTGCCTTCTGGAATATTCACCGGCAGAATCACCGGCTTGGGAGGCGGCGCCATGGATGCGGAGCTGTTGTCGTTGTATTCCGGAACCTCGCGGGCTCGGATGGGAGCAGCTTCATCCCGGTATACCGGGGCCGCAGCCCGATGCGGCGTGGGAGCCGCGGCTCGCGCCTGGCGTCGTGGAGCAGCCGGACGCGCAACCGGCTCTTCCACCACCGGCGGCGGCGCCGGAGCCTGTGCCTGCACTGGCTCCACTACCTGCAGATTGTTCACTACCGTCTTCACGCCCTTTACCTGGGCGGCTTCATTACCCGCCGCGGTACGCTCAAAATCGCTGTCCACGCTTCCCGAGAGGGTTACAACTCCACCCGAAGCCTGCACCTGCACCTGTTTCCCTTGCAGGTTGCTGTTGCTGCCGATCTTGGACTGTACCTCGCTCAGGATTTGCCCGTCGTTCGGAGTGCGCGAACAGGCACTGAAAATGCCCAGCGATAACACCAGGGCAATCGTAAGGATTTGGATCGAAAACTTGGCTTTCATAGTCAGCTCCTGATTTTCTGCGGCAGTACTTCATCACTGCCCTGCGGCTGCCTGGGAACCGGTTTCACTCTATTGGAAACACCGGGATGGTTTTAAAGTTGTGACATTCCACAGGTGGGCTTGCCGCAATTCTACCCACTTCCACGTGGAAACTCGATAGCAAAGCCAACCCGGCCCCATACTTCTGGATCACTTTAGGCCATGCCCCGGACCGGGCCGGTTAGGTAATCTTCCGGAAGGCCAGCCGCGACGATTTTTTGTATTTGCCGCGACCAATGTGATACAAGGTCGCCTTCCCGTTTATCTACGCGGAATGTCACCGGGCATGATATCGGCCTGCCATTCAGACCGCGTTCGGAGCCGGATATTGCTGAAATGTAGTTGTTGAAATGTAAATGACGAGCAACAAAACCGGAACTTAGGGTTTATGTACCCATGAATTAGGTGTTCAATATTCTGTTGCGGGATCGTCCCCCAGAAATTGTTTATTTGCATCATTAGTTCATTTGCATCGATAGTTTATTTGCATCAATGTTCCCAAGGTCCGGACTCGCCGGTTCAGGATTCGCCGATTTTCGATTCCCGGATTTTTAAGATTCAAGGATTTTAGTCAAGGAAAGCTCCATGCCGGCTCCCCTTTCGCCACTGGCGATCCACGTCGATCGAAGCAACTACGACCCCGAGGAGGGCTACGAATACCACGTCTGCTTCAGCCCCAACGGCGTTGCCGAAGACGACGTGAACTTCCGCCTCCCGGTGGAGGTCGCAGCCTCAATCGGCGAAACCGGCGAACTGGCCGACCTCAGCTTTGAACTGCCCAAAGGCTATCGCGGAGACGAGTCCCTGGCTTTCGTCCGCCGCTACCCCAATGCCCAGTATGTCGAGCCGCGCATCTTCGTCGTCTTCCCAAAAATCAACGGTGATACCGTCATCGCAGCCACCGGCCGCCTGGAGATGGACTCCGCCGGCCGCATGATCGGTATGGAAATCACCTGGAGCCCTCCCGAGTCTGATTAAGAACCGCCAGGCAACCCTGCTGCGGCACCGGACTTCTATCCTGCTCTGCCCCCAATTTATTCGGCGTTAATTTGTCCGGCACTTGTGATGGGGACGTCCGAAATGCGAAAGTGAGAGGACGCCACCGGGTTCCGCGGCTACAGGACACATGAGCGAAGAGATTCGGCCCTACATCGAGTTCCGCGACGTCTCGAAATCCTTTGGCGAGAAGTGCGTGCTCGACCACGTCAGCTTCAACGTCCTTCCCGGCGAAACTGTCTGCATCCTGGGACGCAGCGGCGTGGGAAAATCCGTCTCGCTGCACCACATCATCGGATTCCTCAAGCCGGACTCGGGCCGCGTCATCGTCGCCTTCGAGGACATCACCGGCTACGCCGAAAGCGAACTGGAGCGCATCCGCAAAAAAGTCACCATGGTCTTTCAGAATGGCGCGCTCTTTGACTCCCAGACGGTCGGCGAAAACGTGGCCTTCCCCCTGCGTGAGCGCGGGGATCTCGACGAGCAGCAGATTTATCAGGTGGTGGATGGTCTTCTCGAAATGGTCGGAGTACGCGCCATGCGCGATCAGCTGCCCTCCGATCTCTCCACGGGAATGAAGCGCTCGGTCGCCATCGCCCGCGCCCTGGCCGCCCAGCCCGAGTGCATCCTATATGACGAACCCACGACCATGGTGGACCCGCTCATGGCCCAACTGCTGGGCGACCTCATCAAGAAGCTGAAGTTCCAGTTAAAGCTGACCAGCGTGGTCGTTACCCACGACATGCGGCTGGCGGAAAAACTCGCCGACCGCGTGGTATTCCTTCACGAAGCCCGCGTCGTATTCTTCGGCTCACCGGCGGAGATGCGGCAGTCCTCCGAGCCCATCGTGCGCGAGTTCCTCGAACTCGACACCCTTGACCTGGAGCAGTTCCGTCAGGCGAATCCCGGACCCGCCGCGTCTTCTTCTGCTTGAACCGTCTGCTTGAACCGCCCGCCTGATGGCCGCCCGCCGGATCGCGACTCTTATCCCATCCCGTGCGCGTGCTCGGGAGCGATGCGGTAGATCACCCGCTTCTCATCCGCTGCGCGGTAGGGATACCGGTCCTGGCCCAGGTACTTCTTCGCCATTCTGTCGATGTGCTCTTCCGCGCCCTCCTGGGTCACCTCCACCACTTTGCCGCGCACTTCCACATAGCGGTAGGGATTGTCAGGGTCCGAAATCGCCAGCGACACCCTCGGCTCCCGCCGCAGGTTCTTGTCCTTCTGTCGTCCCAATGCCGAATTCACCACCAGGTGCTTGCCGTCGTACTCAATCCATACCGGCGTGACCTGGGGACGCCCGTCGGGCATCAGTGTCGCCAGATTGGCGAAGGCCTTCTTCTGGAATATATCCATGTATTTTTCCGGAATAACACTCATACACTCTCCTTATCCAACGTAGGATCAATAATCCTGGCGCACCAGTTGCTCCAGCGACCGGGCTCCCTCGGCCCGCTCGCCTCCCATCATCCGCTCCACGTATTTCGCAATAATATCGGTCTCCAGGTTCACCGGATCGCCCGGCTTCAGCGATCCCAAATTCGTCGCCTCAAGGGTGTGCGGAATAATCGCCACTGTAACCTGGCCCTTTTCCACCCCCGCCACCGTCAAACTAATTCCTTCGATAGCCAGCGATCCCTTGTACACCACGTAGCGCTCCAGCTCCCTCGGC
The DNA here is from genome assembly GCA_035548935.1 of Terriglobales bacterium. GTDB lineage: Bacteria > Acidobacteriota > Terriglobia > Terriglobales > Acidobacteriaceae > DASZRZ01. Next base: position 6,689 of record DASZRZ010000387.1, on the reverse strand, counting down.
AGCTCGATCCGCAGCCAGAAATCATCCGCGCCAAGAATTCTTTCAAGCGCCAGGAATTTGCCGGTTCCATCCACATGCCCCTGAACGATGTGTCCGCCCAGCCGCTCGTTGGCCCGCACCGGCAGCTCCAGGTTTACCAGAGCGCCCTCACGCAGCCGCCCCAGCGACGTCCGCTCCCAGGTCTCTTCGGCCAGATCGGCTCCAAAGCTGCCGCTTGAAATCGCAACCGCCGTCAGGCAAACGCCGCTCACGGCGACGCTGTCACCCTTCTTGAGCTCCTGTGGGACTCGCTCCGCGGCCACGGTAATCCGCCGCTTTCCGCCCACGCGTTCAATCCCCGCGACCCTGCCAACTTCCTCGATCAGTCCGGTAAACATATCGAACACCCTTGGGACTTCCGCTACGCGTAAGGATCGCGCACATAGCCCTCAATCGCGAAATCTTCCCCGATGCGATGCAAACGCAGGCTCGAAACGCTGGTGACTTCGCCATCCACACCCGAGGCAAACGGAACCGATCCGCTTCCGCCGAGAATCTTAGGAGCATAGTAGAAAAACACCTTGTCGGCCACTCCCGCCCTCAGCACCTCGCCGTTCACCGCCGCTCCGCCCTCGATGAGCACGCTCAATATCTGATGTCCGCCCAGGCGCTCCATCACCTGCTCAAGGTTGGTGCGGCCGCTCCCCGATTCATCCGCCCTTACCCGCTCCACCCGCACGCCCCGCTCTTCCAGCTTTAGCTTCCTCTCTTCCAGAAGCTTTTCTTCGCCCGGAAGCGAATCCTCGTCCGGATCCGGGCAGAACACCATCACATCTTCGCGGCACGTCTTCACAATCTGCGACTCCAGCGGCAGACGCAGCTTCGAATCCAGAATCACCCGCAGCAAAGGACGCCTTCGCTCCATCCCCGTTCGATCCGTAAGCAGCGGATCATCCGCCACCACCGTCCCCACTCCCACCAGGATGGCGTCCACCGAGTGCCGCAGCTGCTGTACATGCCCCCGTGCCGCCTCCCCGGTAATCCATGTGGTCGATGACGATGAAGCTTCCGGACTGGAGTTCTCTCGCAAGCCTTCCCTCTCCGGAACCCGCTTCAAAGCGCCCGCGATCTTGCCGTCCAGCGTCATAGCTGACTTGAGAATCACCAGTGGACGCCGCCTCCGGATGTACCAGGCGAAGCCTTCGTTCAAGTGACGCGCCGCCTCTCCGCCCGTACCTACTAAAACCTCAACCCCGGCCTCGCGCAGCCGTTGGAACCCCCTGCCCGCCACCTGCGGATTCGGGTCTTCCATCCCCGCCACCACCCGCCGGATTCCCGCTTCAATCACCGCATCGGCGCACGGCCCGGTGCGGCCCACGTGCGAGCACGGCTCCATGTTCACATAGAGCGTCGCCCCGCGCGCCCGCGCACCCGCCTGCTTGAGCGCCAGCACTTCCGCATGAGCGACGCCGTTATAGGTATGGAAGCCGCTGCCCACAATCTCATCGGTGGCATCGACAATCACCGCACCTACGCACGGATTCGGGGACGCCAGCGCAATTCCCTTCCGCGCCAGGTCCATGGCCCGTTCCATCCATCGCTCGTGATGCTGTAACCCTTGGCTGCTCATCGTAGGCTTGTTACTTCACCAGGCTTGTTGCTTCACCAGACTTTGCTGCTTCAATGGATTGCCGATACCCGGCAATGATCGTACCCGGTACGCAGATTCAGGCGGAACCCTTTTTTACTTCCCCTGGGTCACGTCTCTACTTCTCTTCACTCTTCACTTCACTCTTCGTCATCCTCTTCATCCACGATCTTACCGGCACGGCGACGCCGCCGCGCACGCGGAGGAATGACCTCAACTGATTTTTGGGATTGGAATGCCGCACGCAGCATTCTGCGCACGAGCACAAATACCACGGTTACGATAACGATTCTGAGAATGAATCGCATTGAGGGAACTGCCTGAACGGCCCGGCAGTTGGAAATGCCAGGGAGTCTACGGCACCAGATTGGCCATGTCAGCCAGCCCAGCCGACGAAGCGGCCAGCAGACGGCTCTCCGCCACCGCTACTTCATTGCGGGCTGTCTCCGATTCCTGCTCGGATACCGCCGCCGTCAGCCTGGTTTGCGCCTGCTCACGGGCGCGCTTCGCGCCGGGCACATCGATCTCCGCCGCCAGTTCAGCGGTCTCCGCCAGGATGGTAAGTTTCCCCGGCAGCACCTCCGCGAACCCCCATGCCACCGCGAGGTAGTGGATGACGCTGCCCTTCCTGTAGGAAATCTGTCCCACCCCCAGTTCGCTGATCAGCGGCGCATGTCCGGGAAGGATGCCAAGATACCCGTTCTTGCCCGGTATCTGCACCTCCTCGGCGGTGTCCTTTACAACCAGCCGTTCAGGAGTGACGATTTCGATTTCGAGTGTATCGGCCATTTATGCTTCGTTGCTCTTCCATCCGCCTTAGGCAGCGGCTGCGCTGATCTTGCTGCCCTTCTGGACCGCCTCTTCAATCGTGCCCACCATGTAGAAGGCCTGCTCCGGCAGGTTGTCGTGCTTGCCCTCAAGAATCTCCTTGAAGCCGCGCACCGTCTCCTCCACCTTCACATAACGTCCGGGGGTGCCGGTAAACTGCTCGGCCACGAAGAACGGCTGCGACAGGAACCGCTGAATCTTGCGGGCGCGTGTCACCGTAAGCTTATCGTCCTCGCTGAGCTCGTCGATTCCCAGAATTGCAATGATGTCCTGAAGATCCTTGTAGCGCTGCAGAATCCGCTTCACGCCCTGGGCGACATCGTAGTGCTCCTTGCCGACCACGTGCGGATCCAGAATTCGCGACGTCGAAGCCAGGGGATCGACCGCCGGATAAATACCCAGCTCCGTCAACGCGCGCGAAAGCACCGTGGTGGCGTCGAGGTGGGCAAACGTAGTGGCAGGAGCCGGGTCCGTAAGATCGTCGGCGGGCACATAAATCGCCTGCACCGAAGTCACGGAGCCCTTCTTGGTGGAGGTAATTCTCTCCTGCAACTCGCCCATCTCCGTTGCCAGATTAGGCTGGTATCCCACGGCCGACGGCATGCGGCCCAGCAGCGTCGAAACCTCCGAGCCTGCCTGCGTAAACCGGAAGATGTTGTCGATGAACAGCAGCGTGTCGGCGCCCTCCACATCGCGGAAATATTCCGCGACGGTCAGACCGGTCAGCGCCACCCGCAGTCTGGCCCCGGGAGGCTCGGTCATCTGCCCGTACACCAGCGCCGCCTTCGACTTCGAATGGTCGCCCGGCTTGATAACCCCGGATTCCGTCATCTCCAGCCACAGATCGTTCCCCTCGCGGGTACGCTCTCCCACGCCGGCAAACACCGAATATCCGCCGTGCTGCTTGGCGACGTTGTTGATCAGCTCCTGAATGATGACCGTCTTGCCCACGCCCGCGCCGCCGAACAGGCCGATCTTGCCGCCCTTCAAAAATGGCTGGATGAGGTCGACGACTTTAATGCCCGTCTCGAACATCTCCGCGCTGGTGGCCTGCTCGTCGAAGCTCGGCGCCGAGCGGTGGATGGGAAAACGCTGCTTGGTCGCCACCGGACCCAACTCATCCACCGGCTCGCCGATTACATTGATCACCCGTCCCAACGTCTCCGGACCAACCGGCACGCTGATGGGACCACCCTGATCGATGGCCTTCATCCCGCGAACCATGCCTTCGGTTGCCTGCATGGCGATGCAGCGCACCCGGCCTTCGCCCAGGTGCTGCTCCACTTCAAGAATGATGTCCAGCGGAGTGGGGTTATTAAAGCCCTCGCTCACGACCCGCAGCGCCTGGTAAATCGGAGGCAGGTGGCCTTCCGCGAATTGAACGTCCACGGCGGGACCAGAGATTTGAATTACGCGACCAATGTTTTCAGCCATACACCCTCAGAATTGCAGTTTCCGGAATTCCAGTTTTCCAAGCCCAGTTTTTGAATGTCAGGCTCCGTTGAAGCCGGGACCTGAAGCCATTCCTAGATCGCGGCTGCGCCGCTCACAATCTCGATAATTTCCTTGGTAATCGCGGCCTGCCGCGCCCGGTTCATCGTCAGCGTTAGAGCGTCGATCATGTCGGACGCATTGTTCGTCGCCGAGTCCATGGCCGTCATGCGGGCCGCGTGCTCGGCGGCAATCGACTCCAGCAGTGCCCCAAAAACATGCGCCGTCACATATCGCGGCAGCAGGTTGCGAAACAGCTCTTCCGGCGGCTGCTCGTAAATGTAGTCCACCTGCGCCGCCCCGAACTGCGCGGCGGCCCGGTCAATCTCCCGCGTATCCGCGGCCCTTACCCCAGCTCCCGCGCTGGCCGCAGCCTCAAAAGCCCGCTTCTTCTGCTCCGGCGTAAGCTCTTCGGACATCCTTATGTCCTTCGATCCGATCTCTTCGATCGGGAGCACCTCGTCCACCACCAGCCGCTGCGAAATCACCGACTTGAATTCATTGTGCAGCACATACACCGAATCCACATCGCCCCGCGTATAGCGCTCAATCACGCTGTTCGCCAGCTCGCGCACATAGGCAAACTCCAGCTTGGTGAGCACCCCAACGTGCTCGCCCACAATCCGGACTCTCGCTTTACGGCTGCTCGCCGTATTCTCGGAAGCCGCTTCCCCTGCCTCGACCTTTGCACTCACCAGCTCGACCGGAAAGCGCCGCCGCAGAAAGTCGCGGCCTTTGCGGCCCACGGCTTCAATGTCGATATTCACGTCCGGCTTGCTCTCAATAAAGCGCATCGCCGCCTTGAAGATATTGGCATTGAAAGCCGCCGCCAGCCCGCGATCTCCCGTCACCACAACCAGCAGCGCGGTCTTCTCCGCGCGCCGCGCCAGCAGCGGATGCCGCGGCTCGCCCGTCTCCGGATCGAAGATCTCCGCCCGCGCTACCAGCGATTGCAGCACATTGGTCAGCATCCGGGCATAGGGACGCGCCGCCAGCGCGCGCTCCTGCGCCCGCCGCAGACGCGCCGCCGATATCATCTTCATGGCCTTGGTGATCTGCCGCGTGTTGCGCACGCTGCGGATTCGCCGCCGTATGTCGAGAACGTTAGGCATCGCTCGATTTCAACTCTTCTACTTCGTACTGCACAACCGGATTCAGGCTACTTTGCCGCCGCCACCGCAGCCTTGCGCTCCGCCAGGAAGCGCTCTTTGAATTCCTTCACGATCTTGACCATATCGGCCTTGATCGCGTCGTCCAGGGTCTTCTTCTCTTCGATTGTCTTCAGAACTCCCGCGCCCATCGTATCCACATACGCGCAGAGTCCCTTTTCAAATTCGCGGCAGTCCTCCACCGCAAGATCGTCGAGATATCCGTTGGTACCCGCAAAAATCACCAGAATCTGCTTGCCGAACGACAAGGGGCTGAACTGGTCCTGCTTCAGGATTTCCACCAGCCGCTGCCCGCGGTTGAGCTGTGCCTGCGTGGTCTTGTCCAGATCGGAGCCGAACTGCGCAAAAGCCGCCAGCTCGCGGAACTGCGCCAGCTCCAGCTTCAACGTGCCCGCAACCTGGCGCATTGCCTTGATCTGAGCGCTGCCGCCCACACGGCTTACCGAAATACCCACGTTGATCGCCGGACGTATGCCCGAGTTGAACAAATCGGTCTCCAGGAAGATTTGCCCGTCGGTAATCGAGATCACGTTCGTGGGAATGTAAGCGGAAACGTCGCCCGCCTGCGTCTCAATCACCGGCAGCGAGGTCAGCGATCCGCCGCCATTCTTGTCGCTCAACTTCGCCGCGCGCTCCAGCAGACGGGAGTGAAGATAGAACACATCGCCCGGATACGCCTCGCGTCCCGGGGGACGCCGCAGCAACAGCGAAATTTCGCGGTACGCCGCCGCATGCTTCGACAGATCGTCGTAAATGCACAGGGCGTGGCGTCCGCTGTCGCGGAAGAACTCCCCGATGGCCGTCGCCGAATAGGGCGCAAGGTACTGCATCGGAGCCGCCTCCGAGGCCGAGGCCACCACAACGATGGTGTAATCCATCGCTCCGTTGTCCTCAAGAAGCTTCACCACCTGCGCCACGCTGGAGCGCTTCTGCCCAATCGCGCAGTAGATGCAGATCAGGTCGCGTCCCTTGCTGTTGATGATCGTGTCCAGCGCAATTGCCGTCTTGCCCGTCTGCCGGTCGCCAATAATCAGCTCCCGCTGGCCGCGGCCAATCGGAATCATGGCATCGATCGCCTTCAGCCCGGTCGCCATCGGCTCACGCACCGGCTGCCGGTAAACCACGCCCGGAGCCACGCGCTCCACCGGGTTGAAACCCGTCGTTGCAATGGGACCCTTTTCGTCGATCTGCTGGCCCAGCGCATTCACCACGCGACCGATCATGGCATCGCCCACCGGCACGCTCATGATGCGACCGGTGCGCTTGACCTGATCGCCCTCTTTGATTTCGGTGTATTCGCCCAGCAGCACCACGCCTACCTGGTCTTCTTCCAGGTTCATGGCGATTCCGGCAACACCGTGGGGAAACGAGAGCAGCTCGCCCGACATCACCTTATCCAGGCCGTAAACGCGGGCAATGCCGTCTCCCAGGGAGATCACTGTGCCGACCTCGTCGACCGCAATGCGCGTCTCGTAGTTCTCAATCTGCTCGCGGATGAGCTTGGTTATCTCGTCAGCTTTGATTTGCGCCATAACTCTCTTCTATCAACTGAATTCAACTGGCAATCTTGAAAC
>DASZRZ010000386.1:0-2460 GCA_035548935.1 Terriglobales bacterium | reverse complement strand
ATCGCGCTGTGGCCGGTGACGGCTGCCGCGCTGGTGATGGGAGTCGCTCCGCTGATCTGGACCGCGGCAATCGATCCTGCGGTACAGCCTCTGGCGAATCCGGCTCCCGCGGTTTCGATATGGATCGATAAATCGCCCGTGCAAAAAACGCAGCTAGAGAGGTTAAGATCCACCGTAAATAGATCGCAGGGCGTGCGATCCCTGGCGCAAAACACCGTTCCGAATGAGGTGAGCCGATGATTCCGACAACCGGCGGCCTCAACTATCTAAGCATCCTTCCGGAGATCGTTCTGGCGTTCTTCGGCTTGATGGTGATGGTCCTGGAAGCCCTGATGCCCCCGGAGCAGGACCGCAAGCCCGTGGGGATCATTGCCTTGATTGGCGTGCTCGCTTCGGTTGCCGCCACCCTATGGCAGGCTCAGCAGCCGGGCACATTTTTCTTTGGCATGATCCGCATCGACGCCTTCAGCACGTTCTTCCACCTTATTGTGGGATTCGTTGCGGCCACGGTGATTCTTGCCTCCCTGGAATACATGACTGTGCAGGGCATCCGTTCCGGAGAGTATTACGGCCTGATCCTATTCGGTGCCGTGGGCATGATGTTGATGTCGTCGGCCGTGGAACTGGTGCTGATCTTCGTTGCGCTGGAGATCTCTTCGATTTCCACCTACGTTCTTGCCGGATTCCGCCGCCGTTCAGCGCTGGGAATTGAAGCCTCGCTGAAGTATCTGCTTTTGGGCTCCTTCGCGACTGCGTTCTTTTTGTACGGCGTCGCCCTCATATTCGGAGCCACGGGCACAACCGGCATTTACAGGATTGCCGAGGTTCTGCATTCCGGAGCTCCGCCATTGGCCTACGCGGCCATGGCCCTGATGTTCGTGGGTCTCGGATTTAAAGTCGCGTCGGCGCCGTTCCACGTATGGACCCCCGACGTATACGAAGGAGCACCCGCGCCCGTGGTGGCGTTGATGTCCACCGCCCCGAAGGCCGCGGTTTTTGCCGTACTGCTGCGCGTCCTGTTTGCCGCCGCAATTCCCGGATGGTTCTGGCTGATATGGCTTTCCGCCGCGCTTTCCATGTCGCTGGGAAACATTGGCGCGCTGGTGCAGACCAATGTAAAACGCATGCTCGCCTACTCTTCGATTGCGCATGCCGGGTACCTTCTGGTCGCGTTTGCGGCCGCCAAAGAGATGGGAATATCGGCTGCGATTTTCTATACCGCCTCCTATGCGGTAATGAATGCGGGCGCATTCATCGTGATCAGCCACTTTGCCAACACCGGTGAGCACTACGTTCAACTGGAAGACTACGCTGGACTCGGCCGTCGGGCTCCGGGACTGGCAGCGATTCTCACATTCTTCCTGCTTTCGCTCATCGGCATCCCAATCACCGGCGGCTTCTTCGCGAAATTCTACGTATTTACCGCGGCGCTGCAATCCGGACTGGTAACGCTCACGCTGATTGGAGTCATCAACAGCGCCATCGCCGCCTACTACTATCTGCGGATCATCGTTTACATGTACATGCGTGAGCCGCAGGCGGATGCTCCCGCGGTCAGGCTGCCTGCTACCGTGGGGCTGTCGCTGGCTTTCAGCGTGCTTGCGACCCTTTACCTGGGCGTGCTACCAGGACGGGTGCTGGAGTACGCTTTGCAATCGGCTCGCGACCTTATGCGCTAGGCGGCTTTGCGAATCAGAACGGCGGGATTTTCCCTGGGCCCGGATGTATCATTTAAGAAGATGCCTCTGAAGCACTTGTCCCGCAAGCACCCGCAACTGTTTCAGAGTCTGGCATTTTTATTTCTTCTGCTGGCGGCATCCTCTGCCCTGGCCGAGCGGGTTGAGCAGCTCCAGCCTCGCGGTTATCTCAACGATTTTGCCGGCATCGTGGACGCGGAAAGCGCGGCCCGAATCACTTCCCTCGCCCAGGAGCTTGACAGCAAAACTCATGCCCAGATCGCGGTCGTAACCATCCGCAATCTGGAGGGCAGCGAGGCCTCCGACTTCGCCAACCGGTTATTCAAACAGTGGGGAGTAGGCGACAAACCGCACGACCGGGGCGTGCTGGTGCTGCTCGCGGTGGAAGACCGCAAATATTGGATTGAGGTCGGATACGGGCTGGAAGGCATCCTGCCGGATGGCAAGGTGGGAGGCTTCGGGCGCGAGATGGTGCCGTTGATGCGCCAGGCGCAATACGGGCCAGCTTTGCTGCTGATGACCTCGCGGATCGCCGAAACGGTCGCGGCCGATGCGGGCGTGCAGTTGACCGGAGCCCTGCCTCCGGCGGAGCCTTCGCGCAGGGTCGTCAACGTCTCGTGGTTTCCGCTGATTCTGTTTATCCTGTTTTTTGTGCTGCCGGTACTATCCCGCATGGCCCAAGGCGGGGGCCGGGCCAACGGATGCAGCGGATGCCTTCTTCCGCTTTTGCTGAGTGGCGGCGGCGGTGGGAGCCGGAGCGATT
>DASZRZ010000385.1:0-5926 GCA_035548935.1 Terriglobales bacterium | reverse complement strand
TCTAGTTTGGGAGACTCCAGAGCGTGAACCTTCGTCAGCTTTTTGGCCGCGATTTCAGCGGCGATGGCCGCGACACCGGCACCCACAACCGCCGCCTCCAGACTCCAGCCGGTTTCGGCGGCAATGGACTGCGCCGCGCGTACAGTCTCCCAGGAGACACGGTTCAGCCTGCCTTGACGTTGTTCGACTACGACCAGAATGTGCTCGGACATTGTGCTCCGGTAACTCTCCTTGCTTGGATGCTTCCTGCTTGGACGCCTGGCATTCCCTCTTGGGATTCCCTAGATGACGCGCACTTCGTCACGCAATTTCTGGAAGAGCTTTTTTGCGGCCTCGGTGGGCGAGCCATCCAGCAATTCGGTGCGTTTTGTTTTTTCCGGAACGTAGAGCCGCTCAATGTGCTGGAGGTTGGGCCCGATGGCGGATTGAACCTCGGCAAGGCTGACCTTGCGCAGCGGCTTGTTCTTTGCCTGCTTGATTCCGATAAGGGTCGCGTAGCGCAATTTGTTGATGCCGGACTGAATGGTGAGTACGGCGGGAAGCGGCATGCCAACGAACTGAAAGAATCCCGCCTCAAGCTCGCGCTTCACACGAATGCCATCGCCGGTTTTTTCGAGCTGCATGATGATGGTGGCATGGGGCCATCCGAGAAGTTCTCCGAGGATGACGCCGGTTTGAGCGAAGCCAAAATCGTCGGACTGAAGACCGGTAAAGATCAGGTCGAACTGCTCTTCTTGAATCGCGGCGGCAATGGCGCGGGCAATGTTATGGGCATCCAGGGTGACGAAGGCGGGGTCCTCCAGATGAATGGCGCGATCCGCACCCTTGGCCAGGGCTTCACGCAAGACCTGCTGCGCACGCGCAGGACCCACGGTGACTACAACGACCTCGCCACCATGCTTTTCCTTCTGACGGAGCGCCTCTTCGAGGGCATAGGCATCGGGTTCGTTGATTTCGTACGAAACATCGTCACGAATCCAGGAGCCGCTCTCATTCAGCTTGAGCGGAGCATCCTTCTGGGGAACCTGCTTCATGCAGACGAGAATTTTCAAGATCCCACCCCAAATCTCACCTTCGGTCTCCTACACAAGCAACAGCTTACAGGAGAAAGAGCATGGCAAACATTTTATGCCCAATGGGAGGTCAGGATTTCCTGGCCACAATCATGAAGAGGGAGTCGAGTTGAGCAATGTCTCCTAAATAGGAGGGTCCACCAGAACCAAGGGACACGACGCGGGCGTCATCAAAGCCGGATTCGGCCAAAAGACTCAGCATCTGTTTTCGTGTGAACTGGTGACGGGAATATGCCAGCCAGGACGGCCAGGGGTGTCCCGTGATGCCGGTAAGCATGAAGGTACAGCGAAGCGCAAAGCGCAGAACGGATCGCGACGAGGGAACTGATATGACCAGCACACCGCCCGGACGCAGCACGCGGGCAAATTCCTTCAGGCAATCGCCGGGGCTGGCGACATACTCCAGCACACTGGAACACAGCACGCCGTCGAAAAAAGGGCTGGGAAATGGAACCCTTTCAATGTCCGCCACAAGAAAAGAAAGGTTTTTGGATTCGCGCTGCTGGGCCGAGAGAAGGATTGCGCGCTGAAGCATCTCCGGCGCGGCATCAATCCCATAAACCCGGGCGCCAAGTTTGGCCAACAGGCGCGACAGCATGCCAGTTCCGCAACCGGCATCGAGCCATTTTTTGCCGGATACTTCCGTAACCGTGACCGCGCGCTTGAGCATGAACAGACGGCGCGCAAATCTGCTCTTGGAATACTTCCCTTCCCACTGAGCAGCAAGCTGGTTGTGGAAGTCTACCGAATCGAATTGCGGTTCAGCGTGTCTAGCCATCAGTTGAAGCAGTATTCAGAACCAAATAACACCGGGAATTTCATGGGTAAAATCAACGCGCTCTCCGTCCATGAAGACCCGCATTTGACAGCTACTGAACTCTGAATTCTCTGCACCTTAAACTATATAGTCGGCTTTTGTACGTTGCCTGTGGCCCTGTTGGACCCGGATGGAACACTCTGAATCATTTCGGATTCCGCGGCTTCCTTTGTTCTATTTACGGAAAGACTTGTTTTTCCATTGATGACGCCGGCATATCTGGCCGACTCCCATAATTTTGCCGTGCAGAACTCCTGAAAAATACCGTGCATGAGACAGAAGCGGAAGCCATGGCCGCCGTCCAGAAAACCGAGACGGAAAATGTACATATAGATGAAATAAATGATGGATTTGCCGGGAAGATATGGCCAGACTCTTTCCTTCAGAAAGCGCTTCCGTTCGATGCTGCCACCAAAGAGGGAGCCCCGCAAAGCGGTGCTCTGACCATTGAGCAAACGGTAGACTTCCTTCGCCTCAAGGGTCGCGTACCCATTGTGCTTTTCGATCCAGGAGGTCATGTCGCGCAGATCTTCATGGATCAGATCATGCTTGCAATACCCGGCCGGGCCATTCAAAACCAGATGCTCGTGCACCTCGCGCATCTCATACCGCCCCATCTCGCGCTGGAAGAGGCGCAAATTCCAACTGGGATACCAGCCGCAGTGGCGAATCCACTTGCCATAAAAGATGAACCGGCGGTTGAGATAGAACCCGCTGAATCCATTGCCATCGAGGGAGACAAGCTCGGTAATTTCCCTGGCCAGTTCCGGGGAGAGACGCTCGTCCGCATCCAGAATCAGCACCCACTTGTGCCGCCAGGGAAGATTCTCCAAAGCCCAGTTTTTCTGCCTGGCGTAACCCTCCCAGGCATGTTGGGAAATACTGGCGCCTCCGGTCTCCGCAATCGCCAGAGTGCCGTCGGAGCTTCCGGAGTCCACGACCCAGACGTCGTCACTCCAGCCAACGACACTCCGGAGACAGTCCGGAAGATTTAGCTCTTCGTTAAAGGTCAGGATTAAAACTGAAACCCGGCTGTCTTCCATTCAAATCTCGCAAATTCCTTCACTGCACCTTCACGCGGAAGGGACAGACAGCATAGAGATGAGCGCTAAAGGCTGTTGCGGACAAGCATTTCGTCCTGAAATGACGGCGCGGCGACTGCGTCCTTCAGCTCTTCCAGGTTCTGTAACAGCAATCGCCGAAGAGTGCGGTCCATCGTACCGGCAAATTCCTTGCCGAGCAAATTGATATCCACCATTAAAGGTTTTTCGGAGAGGCGGCGATGAAGCGAAATATATCCCTTCGCGAAAGCACCGGAAAAATCGATTTCCAGAGACCAGGCGGAGGGTGAGGCCTCGCCGGTTCTATACCAGGAGAAGTCAAATTCCTGGAAGTCCAGGCGCGGGGAAGGATGATGTGCGCCTTTCAGCGCATAGCGAATCTGGACTCAGTCAAAATCGTTTTCCGAAAAGATATCCATCAGGATGGACTGGAACTGATCCACCGTGCGGCAGCCAGCGAACTGCTCCATCCCACGGCGAATGGCCAGGTTATTCACGATGACCTGCTTCTGTTCAATGGTGCGCTGGGCTACGCGGCGCAGCTCGAAAAACTCATGGTACCCAAGATACTGAAGACCGACCCAGACGCTGCCGCCCAGGACCACCATCACCAGCGCAACCGGACCACCTCCGGGAAGCAACAATGTGAGACTGAGAAGCCCGAATACCGCCGAAACTCCATAGAGCAGAAGCGCGACCTGGCGCTGCGAGAGCCCTCGCTGAAGCAGTTTGTGGTGAATATGCTCGCGGTCGGCCCCGAAGATCGGCTTCCCGCTCAGGAACCGGCGAAGGATCGAAAAGCCCGTTTCCAGAATTGGAAGCCCACAAGAAATGATCGGAATGGCGACGGCGATGATGGTCGGGGACTTCTGGCCGTGCAGGGCCACGGCGGCCAGGATGAAACCCACCAGAAGACTGCCGGAATCTCCCAGGAAGATGGTGGCCGGATTGAAATTAAAACGCAGAAAGCCCAACAGCGTTCCGGACAACATGGCAGTAACGACCAGGCCCATCCAATTCTGGTTGAGCGTGGAGGCGATGAATACCGCCACCGATGAAAATAACGCCGAGCCAGCCGCTAAGCCATCCACTCCATCAACCAGATTGAAAGCATTGGTGATCCAAAGAATCCAGAAAACCGTCATCAATAATGAAAGCGCGGTTCCCAAGCCTTGATTTCCGAAGAGGATTGGCAGGATTCCGATCTTCAAGCCGGAGAAATACACCATGACCGCAGCCACGGTCTGCACTGCAAACTTGGGCACCGGCTGGACCCCCCACAGGTCGTCGTACAGCCCTAACAAGAAGATTAAGGTTGCCGGAAGCAGTATGGGAACAAACAGGTCGTGCCATTTGAGGTATGCCGGCAGGTCAAACAGCCGCGAGAGCAGATACATTGTCGCGGTCGTGAGGACAATGGTCAGATAAACAGCCACTCCCCCGATGCGAGGGACTGGATTTTTATGAATATGCCGGTGCGAAGAGGGGCCGGTAACCCACCCCGTGGTTATCGCCTGGTCACGCACAGCGCGGGTAAGCGATAGCGAAAGCAACAGCGCCGTTATGAAGCAAGCAACGGAGAATAAAAGCAACTTGCCCCCGACTCGAAGAAGACCAGAATGCGGATAATCCTTGCCAAAGGCAGAATGTATCTCCGCAATTTTGAGGAAACAAGTGCTTTAGGGGTGACTCCCAAGGTGCGGCATGATGCCAGCAAAGGGTCTTACCAGATTTTCCAATTCGGGATTGCCTGAGATGAGAGCTTTTCTAATCCGCGGACGGGCACGTTGCGGGCAGGCATTTCCAGCATTTCCGGCAACTGAATCAAGCCGCGGCATGACGGTATGCCTGCCGGGAGAACGGCTGATAAGCGCGGAAAATGTCTTGATGTATCGTGGAGCGATAAATGGCACGCAGGTTAACGTGCTTAGGTAACATGAGGTAACCCCCAATGGTAACCATCATTTAGCGAAGGGTACCGGCAGGGGACAATGCTGAAAAACTTTGCGTTTCTCGCGGAACCAGGCTTTTCGCAGGCGGAATTTCCCCATGAAAACACAGCCTTTCCCGGCATTCCCCAAAATCCGCCAAATGGCACCCCCCGTGCAATAGAGCAGGCGTGGGATCTTTTGGGGGGATCATGCATACAGTAAGTTTACGGGCCAGGTTGCTACTTGCAGTGGTTCTGCTGTTGGGTTTGCCGGCGCTGGCCGACAATCTGACGGTGTATACGGACCAGGCAGCGTGGCAGGCGGTCAGTACCAATTTAACGACCATTTCTTTCGAAGGCATTGCACCCGCTGGAGGGTTTCAATACTTCAACACGGCTGCTGGATTGACCACAGGAGGCGTTCAGTTTGTGGGTACCTCCACAAACAGCGTAACCGGCGCCTACTGGCTTGTGGTGGTTGACAGCCAGCTCGATACCAATCTTTATGATTGGGGATCGGGAGCTGTATTGCGTGGGCTTTCCGGACCAGGCAGCGCATACTCCGGATACGTGGATGCCTTCCTGCCGGGCGGATACACCTCGCTTGGGTTTGACTTGATGGCCGTGAATCCGAACGGCACAATGGTCAACGAAATCTTCATCACTCTGTCGGACGGAAGCGTTCGAACCATCCAGACCGGCGCTACACTGGTACCGACATTTATGGGATTGACGTCCGATACGCCAATCACATCAGTCCGGTTCAACAGCACGGGCACCGGGTACCTCGCCATGGATAATTTCCGGTACGGCGATGACCCGCCCTTGGCTCAACCCACCTCGAACGAGCCGATACAGACTCCAGAGCCCGCTACCCTGGGACTTCTGGCATCTGGTTTGGGCTTTATGCAGGTGGCACTCCGGCGGCGTAAGAGCTAAACGGCCTCGACTACTACCTCCCCCCAACCCGCCCACAAGGCGGGTTTGTTTTTTGCACGGGAAAATTCAAGCCGCCAATAATGGCGGGCGCAGGCAGGCCGCCCCT
>DASZRZ010000384.1:0-1712 GCA_035548935.1 Terriglobales bacterium | reverse complement strand
AGAAGATCGTGGCAAAGGGGCTGGAGCAACTTCCCATGACGGTTGAGGTTCTAACCGCCTCTGACGGGGCGGAAGCCCTGAAGATCATTGAGACGAATCTCGTCGATCTGGTGATCCTCGACGTGATGATGCCGGGCATGGACGGCTTCGCTGTATGTGAGCGCCTGCGCTCCGACATGCGCACCGCGTTTATCCCTGTGCTGATGCTGACCGCCAGCGCCGAGGACGATCACCGCACCAAGGGCTACATGATTGGCACCGATGACTACATGAACAAGCCCTTTTCAATGCCGGAGCTGAACCTGCGGGTCTCCCGGCTACTGAAAAGAACTTACGGGCTATAAACTTTGGATTGCTACGCCATTCTCGGTCTTGATCCCGGTGCTTCCACCGAATCCATCAAGGTCGCCTACCGCAGGCTTGCCCGGGACAACCATCCTGATCTGATTGCAAGCCGCGATGCGGAGACCCTGGCCGCGGCATCCGAGCGGATGGCGGAAATCAATCAGGCCTACGCAGTCCTCTCCCGGACGGCGGTAAACAAGGCTTCCCCGAAAGACGACCTGTCTTCCGTTCCGGCCAGACGCGAGACTTCCCCGTCGGCTCGCGCCTCCAGCGTGCATCGCGGAGCCAACGTTTCCGCAATCTCTTCCAGCGTTTTCGGGGAATTAAACCAGCAGCTTCGAAATAAACTAATCTCCTCGGGAGCCATGCGATGGAACGAGGTTCACCTGGAAGGATTTGAACTCGGGCTGACTGGGGGATCGTGGCACTCGCGCTATGGCATCGCCCTCAGAGGATTTGCCGCCACCGATGCTGTTTCCATCAGCAAACTGACCAATTATGCAGAACTGGCAATTCAGCGCAGCCGCAGCTATTTCAGGCGTCAGTTCTTCCTTTTTGTAGTTCCCTTCCAGCGAATCTCAAGCTTGGAACAAGTTGCCGCCAGCTGCCGCAGGTTTTGCTCGGCTCAAAAGAAATGGGCGCTGGTTAATATTGCCCTGGTGGATGTGGCTCACGGCAGGAGCTTGTTGTGCGGGGTAAAAATCCACGATGCAGGCTTCACCCAGATCATCGATACCCTGGGCCTCGACCCCAAGACGATCCGGTCGTCCATGGACTTTTCTTCCTAGGCCGCTTCAGAATCTAGACTGCGTCAGGATCCACCGGCAAATTAAACGTAAAGGTTGAACCTTCTCCCACTTTGCTCTCCGCCCACATATTTCCGTTGTGCTGCTTCACGAGTTCCTTGGCGATGGCGAGTCCCAGCCCGGTGCCGCCCTTCTTCCCCGTATTGCCGAGTTGCTGAAATTTATTGAACAGTTTGGGGATGTCTTCCTTTGAAATTCCACATCCATGGTCGATCACGGAACACTCGAACCAATCTCCCTGGGCGGATACCCGCACCAAAACCGTCCCGCCGGTGGGTGAAAACTTAATGGCATTGGAGAGCAGATTGGTAACGATTTGCTCGACGCGGTCCTTATCGACACGCACGGACGCGCGTGGACCATTGCTTTGTATTTCGACTTTCACCGCGTGCTGGCTGGCAAAAGACCGCAAGGCGCGAATCGCATTTTCAACCGGCACCAAGGGATCGATGGCCTGAAGGTTGAGTTCAATCTGGCCCGCCTCAATTTTGGAGAGATCGAGGATTTCATTCACCAGACGAACCAGCCGCTGGCAGTTATGCTGTGCAATGGTCAGCAGCT
>DASZRZ010000383.1:0-4050 GCA_035548935.1 Terriglobales bacterium | reverse complement strand
GTCGCGCTTGCGGCCCTGCTCCAGCGAGCCGGTGAGCAGGACGATGCGGTAGCCAGCCGATTCGAGAATGCGGCGGGCCGATAGGTAGTGCTGGGTGGCAAGAATTTCCGTGGGGGCCATCAGAGAGACCTGGTAGCCGTTATCGATGGCGATGGTGGCTGCCTGAAGGGCGATGATGGTCTTTCCGGAGCCGACATCGCCTTGCAGAAGCCGCCGCATGGGAGTGGGGCGCTTCATGTCGGCAGCAATTTCCTTCAGAACTCGCTTTTGCGCAGCCGTGGGGTGGAACGGCAGTATGCGCTTGATGGCCGTGCGGGCGCGATCGTCGAGTTGAAACGAGATGCCGGGTTCGGCGCGAAGCCTGCGGCGCTTGAGTTCGAGGCCGAGTTCGAGGAAGAAGAGTTCTTCGAAGATCAGCCGGCGATGGGCAGGCGTGCGGGCCGCCAGGAGATCGGGGAGGCTGCGGGATTCGTGGGGCCAGTGGACCTGCCAGAAGGCTTCGGAACGAGGGACAAGCTCTAGGCGTCGGACGATGGCTTTGGGAATAGCGTCGGAGAGTTCGGGCCCGGGTGAGTCGAGCACCTGGCGGATTGCCCTGCGGAACCAGCGCGAGGTGAGACGGCCCTGCCCAGCGGACTCGTAGATAGGAACGGTGCGTCCGATTTCGAGGGACTCAAGGGCGGCGGGCTCGCTCTCTTCGCCCTCCGTTGGTTCCCCGAGCATTTCAAATTGTGGCTGGATGATTTGCAGTCCGCCACGCTTGTCCTGTTCCACCTTGCCGTAGAGAGCGATGAGTTCGCCGGGACGAAAGCGGTCCTTGAGATAGGCGCCATGAAACCAGAGGCACTTGAGACGTGCCCGCCCCAGCCTGCCGCCGGGAATTCCGTTGGAGGGTTTACCGGAGGCAGCAATGGCCGATGCGGGAACGCCGTACTCTCCCACGACGAGTTCGAAGATTGGCATACGCCGGGTGCGCAGGAGGATGGAACTGCGAACTTCAGCGATCACGCTGGCCATTTCTCCGGGACGCAGTTCACTTATGCGGCGGGGATTGGCGCGGTCTTCATAGCGAAAGGGGAGGTAATAGAGAAGGTCTTCCACCGTGGTGATGCCCTTGGAGGCAAGGATCTCCGCCAGGCGCGGTCCCACGCCTTTCACGTACTGCACGGGGGTGTGCAGATCAAGCATCGCGAACTAGATTAGCAGCATATATTCTGCAATGGTCCACGGCGCGGTTGGGCAGCTTATGCGAATCATCGGAGGAGAGTTTCGAAGCCGGCCACTGCGCGCGATGCGTGGAATGGCAACGCGTCCTACGTCCGACCGGTTGCGGGAGACGCTTTTCAATGTGCTGGCGGCGGGGCGGCCCGAGGCGCTTGCGGGGACCGTCTGGCTGGATCTTTTTGCGGGAACGGGAGCGGTGGGGCTGGAGGCCCTGAGCCGGGGAGCGCGCACGGTGTATTTCGTGGAGTCGTCGCGAAGCGCAGCGGCGGTGATCCGCGAGAATCTGCGCAGCCTGGGAGTGAAAGAAGGCTGCGAGGTGCGGGAGAGCGAGGTTGTCCGCGCCCTGCGGATGCTGGATGAGGCGGGGGTGCGCTGCGACTTCTGCTTTCTGGATCCTCCGTACCAGGACCAGAAAGCTTATGCGGAGACGCTGGTACTTCTTGCGACCTCGCGCATGATCGCGCCAGCGGCGACGGTGATCGCGGAGCACGAGAAAAGGTATGACCCGGGCGCGCGCTTTGGGGCACTGCAAAGGTTCCGCCTGCTGGAACAGGGAGCCGCCGCATTGAGCTTTTACCGGCTGGGGTGAGCAGGGGCGTAAGCCGGGAAGTCAGCAGTTCACAAATCGCAGGCCGGGCTATCCGCGTTCGTAGGCGTGCTTTTCTTCGAGTTCGTGCTGGGCGTGCTTCATGCTGTCTTCAATGCTTTGAGCTTCGGCAAGCAGTTGCGGAGTGGCGGTGGCAAACTCTCCATTGACCTCGAAGAGGCCCTGCGCGGCGAGTTTCTGTGCGATGGAGGCGAGGCGGTCGGGCGTCATCTCCCAATACTGGGCATCGGTGGGGTCGGCCAGCCAGACACGTGTTCCGCTGCCTTCCAGCCGGGTTTGCCAATAGACCTTGCGCTTAAAAAATTCCTCGATGGTGTTTTCTTCGGCGTGCTGGAAGACCCACTTGCCGCGCTTGAAGTCCCAGGAGCGGCTGCCGAACTGAAGGGGAATGCGCTTGGGATTTTTTGTGAACTCTACTTCCTTGGTGTCCACTGCCTTGCGGATGGTGTTGATGGCCGCCCATTCAACGTCTTTCGGTTCGAGGGAAGGCAGGATTTCCTTAAGGGTGACGGTGAGCTGAAGGGCGATGAGCGCATGCAGTCCGCTGCCGTCGGCCAGGTGTACCGTTCCGTGGAGGACATAAAAGTCCGCGCCGGTCTTGGAGCGAAAGAAAGGCCACTCGAGGGTGATGGCCAAAGGCAGGCCGTAGCAGGTTACGTAGACTTGTTGCTGGATTGCTGTGTTTGCCGGTTGTTCTGTCATGGCGCTGGGGATTCCTTCGGTATTCCTTGAGGGATACTTTAGACCAGCGCCTATTTTACTGCGAGCGGGTATTCCAGCGTGAGAGCGTGGATGGGCTACCCGCAGCGGTCGAAGATCGTGAACACGCGATCGACCAGAGAGCTTCCGGAAGCATCCTCGGGGCGGCGGGGAGAAAGTTCGACCACCCCGGCGGTTGTGGATCGCTGCGCTAGCCAAACATCCTTGCGAAGTTGATCGACCTTCACCTGCAACTGGAGGAGTTTCCTTCGCACTCCGTTGGGTGGGCCCGATTCGATCATGTGGAGAAGGGCGCCGGTATCCAGCGTGATCTGGCTCAGGCTGTGGCTGGCCTTCTCAATTAGCTTTTTTGTCTGGGGGTTTTGCTTCATATCGACCTCGGGACATCATTTGCTTCACCAGGCTGGCCGATCGCTGGGCAGCATTGTGAATGTGTTCCATCTGCTGCCTGACCGGTCTGGCGGCATTGGGATCGGAAAGAATCAACTCGCTGCTGCCGATGACCACGGCAAGCATGTTGTTCAACTCGTGAGTGAATTCGGTGAGCCATGCGGTATCGGGATGAGCTTCGGGATTACCAGCCATGTCCGCAGGCGTTTCAATCAGTTCATAGTCGATCACCTTGATCCCGAAGGTGCTGGGGAACAAGGGAAAGCGCCGCGACTCGACGCGGGCAATTTGTCCGCGGCAGAAGACGCGAACCTTGGCGTCACCGGCAAGCTGCCGGGGCACGGAGAGAAGAATTTCGATTGTGGAAGAAGGTGGCAAAAGCTTCCTTCCGCGCAGCAATACTCCGGAACAACTGACGTTATCGGTAATACCGTTAGACCAGCGTTTTTCTCCCGCGACGCGGTAGCGTAACGGTAAACGCAATGGAAAACGACGCGCCCGTACCGGCGCTGCAATATTGGTGGGCATCCCGCTAAGCCTCTCAAATGGACTCCCACCACCGACCTGGGTTCCGCGATAGGTGTTTCGATGCGCGTTTTCCGGCTTGCGTGCTGTTACGCTGGGCGTTGTACCCTTGCCGTGTACTAAGGAACTAAGTACCCGGCCAATTACGCGGGCGAAGTGAGAATGGAATTTACTTCTCGCGCCAACGTCATCCCATCGCGAAGGGAAACTTCGCGATGGCAATCAGAGCTACCACAACCCAGATGGAAAACGCCCGAATCGCCGCCCTGCTTGCGCCCTTTCTCCCGGAAACGCTAAGGGAGGCGCAGATAGAAGCCATTGATTCGTATCTCGGGACACTACTCCGCTGGAACGCGCGCATGAACCTTACGGCGGTCCGTGACCCGGAAGAGGCCTTAACCCGGCACTTCGGGGAGTCGTTGTTTTTGGCGAGCCGGCTGTTTCCCACGGCAGCGGCGGCGAAGGGGCGGGTGGTGGATGTGGGTTCGGGAGCGGGCTTCCCCGGACTCGCCCTGCGAATCTACGCGCCGGTGGCGGTTACGCTGATCGAGTCGAAAGAGCGCAAGGCGGTGTTTCTGCGGGAG
>DASZRZ010000382.1:0-6969 GCA_035548935.1 Terriglobales bacterium | reverse complement strand
GGCCCATGGAATCACGCCGCTGGTGATTGCGGACCCTGCTCCCACTCCGGCCATTTCCTATGAGGTGATCCGGCGGGGGGCCGACGGAGCCATTAATTTCACGGCATCGCATAATCCTCCGGAGTACAACGGCATCAAGTTCTCCACTCCGGATGGCGCTCCGGCGCTGCCGGAGGTGACCCGCAAGATTGAAGCGGAAATTGAAGCCCTGGGTGAAGATGCGGGAGCAGCGGCGCCGTTGGCCGCAAAAAGTGTGGTGGAAAATATCGATCCCCGGCCAGCGTATCTGAAGCGGCTGGGAGAAATCGTGAACCTGGATGCAATTCGTAAGTCGGGGCTGCGGATTGTGTTCGACCCCTTCTGGGGAGCCGCATGCGGTTATCCCGAGACGCTGCTCAGGGAGCACGGAATCGATGTCATGACTCTGCATGAGTATCGGGATGTTCTTTTCGGAGGACATGCTCCCGAGCCCGACGATCATCTGCTGGAAGGACTACGTACCCGTATGCGCGAATCCGGGGCTTCGATCGGCATTGCAACCGACGGCGACGCGGATCGCTTTGGCATCGTCGATCGCGACGGTACTTTTATTCAGCCCAATTATGTAATCGCCCTTCTCTTCGACTATCTGGTGAAAAGCCGCGGATGGCGCAATGGGGTGGCGAAGTCGGTTGCCACCACGAACCTGGTGAATGCACTCGCCCGGCATCATGACATCCCCCTGTATGAAACTCCGGTGGGATTTAAATACATAGGCGAGCTGATTATTCAGGACAAAATTGCCATTGGCGGTGAGGAGAGCGCAGGACTGACGATCCGCCACCACGTTCCGGAAAAGGACGGCATTCTCGCCGGACTTTTATGCTGCGAGATGGTTGCCGTTCGCGGGAAGAGTCTTTCGGAACAATTACACGACTTATTTGGCGAAGTTGGTTCGTTTTATCCCCTTCGCGAGAACTTCCGCTTGACGCCCGAAGTGAAAGAGAAGTTCACTACTAAGTTAGCAGTAGACCCTTCGGAACTCGATGGACGCCGGGTTGCAGAAGTGGTGCGCACCGACGGCCTCAAGCTGATTTTCGCAGACGGATCCTGGGTGTGCTACCGGCTGTCAGGCACCGAGCCGGTGGTCCGGGTGTACTCAGAGGCCCGGACGCTGGACGATTTGAAGCACCTGGGCGCCGCCGCCAAGCAGTGGGTATTGCAATAGAAGCGCTGCCAAAGCCGATACGATGAAATTGCTGATACAAGGTAATCCGCGACTGACCCGTTTTGTGATGGCGGTGATCGGTATTGTGGAGCGGATTGAGGACGGCGCTTTCAAGCAGAAAATCGATCTGATTAAAAGAATTGAGGCGCGCCAGGCGTTTGCCAGCGACCAGATCGATCCCACCGACCGCATACAGATGTTTTTGCGCCATCGCCGCAAGGTGGCTACCATCGGACTGGCTGCACTCGCACTGCTGTTTGCGTTCCGCGTAGTTCTGGGGACGAATGGAACCCTGGCCTACACGCAAAAACGCAGCGAATACAAAAGTCTTCAGAAAGAAGTCGAGAGGCTGGAAAAAGAAAATCAAGAGCTGGCGGAGCGCAACAAGTCTCTCAAGTCGAGTCCCGAGGCAATTGAGCGCGAGGCTCGCGAACAGTTACGCTATGCCAAGCCAGGTGAGGTAATCCTGATGTTCCCCGGCGCCGATCCCTCGGCAGCTTCCGCCAGTACCGCCGCCCAGAAGCGGTAAGCCTCGTTAGCGGACCACGCCTTCCACCGGAGAGCTGGCCGTAGCGTAAAGCTTTTTCGGCATTCTTCCGGCTAACCACGCCTGCCGTCCTGCAATGACGGCGTTCTTCATGGCCTCCGCCATCAGCACCGGCTTGTGAGCGGCTGCAATTCCGGTGTTCATGAGCACCGCATCCGCGCCCAGCTCCATCGCGATGGCGGCATCGGAGGCCGTGCCCACGCCCGCGTCCACGATCAAAGGAACCGAAAGCTTTTCGCGGAGGATGCGGAGGTTGGCTTCGTTTTGAATCCCCATGCCGCTTCCAATAGGCGCGCCCAGGGGCATGATGGCGCTGGCTCCGGCGTCGAGAAGGCGTTTCGCAACCACAATGTCATCTGATGTATACGGAAGAACTATGAAGCCTTCCTTTACCAGTACGCGGGTGGCTTCAATGGTGGCCTGCACGTCAGGATAGAGAGTGTCCGGGTCGCCGATGACCTCGATTTTGACCCAATCGGAGAGGCCCACTTCACGACCCAGCCGGGCAGTGCGAATGGCCTCCTCGGCGGTGTAGCAGCCCGCGGTGTTGGGGAGCAGGAAGTACTTTTCGGGCGAGACGTAATCCAGCAGGGACTCCTTGCTGCGGTCGAGGCCAACGCGCCGCACCGCAACGGTGACCATTTCGGCTCCGCTGGCTTCGAGGGCGGACGCGGTTTCCTGGAACGAACGGTACTTGCCGGTTCCGACAATCAGGCGCGAATGGAACTGCCTGCCTGCAATCGTCAGGGGGTCATTTTTCACAGGAACACTCTTCAATAGGTCATTCTCGGCCAAGTCATTCTTTGCCATGTCACTCATAGGGATATTCTATCGCCTTGGAGGAAGATGGAGAGAAAACGTCAGCTTCCGCCGGTGGCGTCCGATTCACGGTACAGGGTTTCGATCTGGTTCCGCAGGCGCTCTTCCACGATTTTGCGGCGCAGCTTCATGGAGGGCGTAAGGGTACCGTCGGCGGCGGTGAACGATTGTGTAAGAAGCAGGAACCTCTTCAGCTTCTCAAACTGGGCCAGGTTGGAGTTCACCGTGGCAATCAGCTCTTCATAGAGCGCCTGTACACGTGGGTCGCTCACCAGTGACTGGCGGTCGCCAGCCGCGATGCTGTTCTGGCGAGCCCACTCTTCCAGGATGGAAAACGCCGGAACGATCACCACGGCGGGGAACTTGCGGCGTTCGCCCACCACCACGGCCTCTTCGATCAGGGGACTCATCTTCAAAACGGCCTCGATGGGCTGGGGCGCAATGAACTTTCCGCCCGAGGTCTTGATGAGGTTCTTCTTCCGGTCGGTAATGCTGAGAAATCCCTGTTCGTCGAGGCTTCCAATATCTCCGGTTTTGAACCATCCATCGGAAAAGGACTCAAGTGTTTCCTCGGGACGGTTCCAGTAGCCCTCAAAGACGGATGGTCCGCGTACAAGAATCTCTCCGTCGGGAGCGATGCGGACTTCAAGATTGGGGAGCGGCTTGCCAACGGTCCCGAGTTTGTGCGCCTTTGCGGTATTGACGCAGATGACGGGGGAGGTTTCGGTGAGGCCGTAACCTTCATCGATGCGGATGCCAACGCAGGCGAACCATTCGGCCAGGGCCTTGCCCAGCGGAGCCCCGCCGGCGAGAAAGATTCGCACTTCGCCACCCAGACCCTGGCGGATTTTGGAAAAAAGTAGCTTATCGGCGATCTTCCAGCGGATGGTTCGCGGGGTGCGCCCTTCGAGGGTAGTGTTGATATGTCGGCGTCCCACCTGCAGCGCCCACTCCACCAAAGTTTTGCGATAGCCAGAGGCCTGTTGCTCAACCTTTTCCTTGAACTTTTCGTAGAAGCGCGGCACCGCGACAAAGATTGTGGGCCGTATCTCGCGCAGGGTTGCCGGCAGATCTTCCAAAACCGGACAGTAGGCAATGGTGGCTCCGCGATACAGCAGCGCGAGATCGACGTGGCGCGCGGTTATATGCGAGAGCGGAAGGAAGGAGATGTGGCGGTCTCCCTTATGGATTGCAAGCTCCGTCATGGCGCACTCGATATTGCTGGCGAGGTTGCCATGGGTGAGCCTGACCCCTTTCATCCCGCCGGTGGTGCCGGAGGTGTAGATGAGGGTTGCCAGGTCGCTGGCCTCGATCTGCTGCGCACGGGCGTCGAATTCGGGATCGCGGGCTGTGTGTGGGCTGGCCATCAGCGCGGCCATGGATGAGAGGTTGGGGGAGATGTTATTCGCGTCGTTATACGCACCCCCCGGGGCACCCTGGGGAATCGCATCCATGAGGATCAAATGTTCGAGCGGGGCCTGTGTCTGGATGGAGCGGTATTTTTCCAGTTGAGCGCTGGAGGAGAGAAACATGGCCCGCGCACCGGAGTCGAGAAGTAATCCGGCGATCTGGCTGGCGGTAAGAGTGGGGTAGATGGGGACTACGACAGCCCCGATCAGCATGGTCGCCAGATCGGCAATGATCCACTCAGGACGGTTTTCCCCCAGGAGGGCAACGCGGTCGCCTTTGGCGATTCCCCAGACAGCGAGAGCTTTTGCGACGTTGACGACCCGGAGGTATAGCTCCTCGGAGGAGATGGGGATCCACCCGGCTGCCGGCTTGTAGAGCAGGGCGCGTTCGAGCCTGTGCTCCACGGCACGGTAGAAGAGCTGGTTAATGGTTTGAAGAGCCATGAGGTGAGTTTCCGGGAACCTTTGCGGTGTGGACCACCATACGATGCGGCCTGCAACTCCAATTGCCCAAAAGAATGTATCGCAAGCGCGGGGCGGAAGCGAACCGCGAAACGGTCTTCAGACAATCCTGGGTTGCTGCTGGGTCATGCAGTGAAGGGTTCCCAATCCCCAGACCAGGTCGCGGCTGTGAATGCCGACGACCTCGCGCCCAGGGAAACATTCCGCAAGGATCGCGAGAGCCCTGCGATCCTTGGAGTCGTTGAACGTAGGAATCAGGACCAGGCCGTTGGCGACATAAAAATTGGCGTAGCTAGCGGGAAGCCGCTGTCCGCGAAAGATGACAGGGGACGGCATGGGCAGTTCGACGATATTAAGCGGCTTGCCATCGGCGGTGACCGCGGAGCGAAGCAGTTCGAGGTTCTGTTGCAGCGGCTTGTGATTCGGGTCGGTGGAATCGGGCTCCACGGTCGTTACAACGGTATTGGGGGAGACGAAGCGCGTGATGTCATCGACGTGGCCGTGCGTGTCGTCTCCAACGATGCCCGAACCCAGCCAGATGACATTGCGTATCCCGAGATAATCAGAAAATGCCTTCTCCACCGTTTCCCGCGACACGCCCGGATTGCGGCCCTGGATGTCGCTCAGAAGACACTCCTCGGTGGTAATCAGGGTGCCTGCGCCATTCACGTCAATGCTGCCGCCTTCCAGTACGAGCGGACGGCCCAATTGTTCGGGCTGCCATGTTTCACCGGCGGAATGGTTCGCCATTTTTTTCCCGGCGTCGTCGTCCAGCTTCCAATCGGGATATTTGGCCCAGGCATTGAACCGCCATTTCACCGCCCCGAGACTGCGGCCATTGGTTACGAACGCCGGTCCATAGTCGCGGGTCCAGACGCGGTTGGTGGGCCAGCGGTGAAAGCGTAAGGAGTCCATAACCGCGCCGCTCAACTGCAGAATGCGGAGTGCGCGAACTTCGGCGGCCTGATCTCGAACTAATATGTCTACCCGCTCCACGCGGGAGAGATGGCGGACGATATCGGCATAAACCCAGGGAATTGCCTGGAGCTTTCCCGGCCAATCAGAGCGGTTGTGCGGCCACGCGATCCAGGTGGAGTCGTGGGGCTCCCACTCGGCAGGCATGCGAAAGCCAGCCTGGCCGGGAGGCTTGGGCGCGGGAGCTGGTTTGGGCAAAGCGGCTTTCGGGTTCATTCTTTGACGGATGGATATTGCACGAGGTTAGCCCTCACGACCCACTTCTAATCGAGAAAGCGCTGGGTGATTTTTTCATAGCTATCGATCCGCCGGTCGCGTAGGAACGGCCAGTTGCGGCGTATGTCCTCGATTTTGCCAAGGTCCACCTCCGCGATGAGAATCTCCTCGCGGTCGTGCGAGGCTTCTGCCACAACCGTGCCGAAGGCGTCGCAGATAAACGATCCGCCCCAGAAATCCAATCCCGCACCGGAGGCCTGGTTTCCGCGAATGTTGCCGGTTTCGTGGCCCACGCGGTTTGCCACGGCGACATAAACGCCATTGGCGATGGCGTGGGATCGCTGGATGGTGCGCCAGGCGTCGTGCTGGGCGGTTCCGTACTGTTCCTTTTCCGCGGGATGCCACCCGATGGCTGTTGGATAGAACAGGATATTGGCTCCCTGCAATGCCGTGAGCCGCGCTCCTTCGGGGTACCACTGGTCCCAGCAGATGAGCGTGCCCAGCCGGGCGACGCTGGTGTCAAAGGCGCGAAAGCCCAAATCTCCGGGAGTGAAATAATATTTTTCGTAGTAGAGAGGATCGTCGGGGATGTGCATCTTGCGATAGGTCCCCTTAAGCGACCCATCGGCATCGAAGAGCGCTGCCGTGTTGTGGTAAATGCCCGGTGCGCGCTTTTCAAACAGGGAAGCGATGAGCACGACCTTCTGGGTTCGAGCCAGGACCGAAAGCTCGGTTGTAGTGGGGCCGGGGATCGGCTCGGCGAGATCGAAGAGCGCTGCATCCTCGCGCTGGCAGAAGTACTGGGTGAGAAATAACTCAGGAAGGCAAACGATCTGCGCGCCGCGTCCCGCGGCCTCGCGTACCATCTCGCTGGCATGGGCAAGGTTCTGGCGCGGGTCCGGCCCACAAGCCATTTGCACCAGCCCGATTCGAAATACCTGATCCAATGAGTCCTCCGGGACTTCCGAACACCCTGGTTGAGGGTACAAGAATAACAAACGCCAAAGCATGAGCCCTGTCGTACGGGCCAGAACGGTTTAGGTGCGCCATCGGTTGCTGGTTCCCGGAGATGTGAAGGGACGGTTAGTGGCATTGACGCAAATCGCCCGCTCAAGATACTTTGGCGAGTTGCGTCATGGCCGCTGTGCGAGCCGTGCGAACAAGATGCGTACATCCGAGGTGAAAGAGTTGAAACACCCAGACGATCCGAACCACGAAGCAGAGCACCGCCACCTGCACGATCCCCATCAGGATAAGCTGCAACCCCTATCGCCCCTGGACCTCTCCCAGGTGCGAAGCGTGGACGCGCTGGTGCGCGCCATGGGGCAGACCGC
>DASZRZ010000381.1:0-6569 GCA_035548935.1 Terriglobales bacterium | reverse complement strand
GAAGTAGTCGCGCAGATTGCGACGGCCCTCGTTCAACAGGTCGTCATCCACCGCATGTTCGGTGTAGACCGGGATGTACTGACGCAACTGCCGGCGGTTGAGATCGGCACCGGTCACCTCAACCCGCACCACCGGCCCCTGCACCACCCGGAAGATGAAATCCAGCGTGTTGGTCCCGGCATTGAAGCGCTTTTCCCGCAGCGTGATCTGCGCTTCCAGCCGGTTCTGGTCCGAATACTTCGACCGCAATCTTTGCAGCGCTTTTGCGGTCCGCACGGCATTGACGGTGTGGCCCTCTCCCAGCCCGGTTATATCGCGTATCTGCTCCGCGCTATATCCGGCATCACCTTCAACGATCACCTTGCCGATCTGTGCCGGATCGCCCGGGTCCACATCAAACCGCAGATTCACCTGCTGCGTGTCGTCATTGGGCAGAGTCTGGACGTGGATAACCGGCTGCATGTATCCATTCTCTGCCAGCAGCTCCTTCATAAGCTCCAGGGCGCGGTCAACTTTGCTTTGAGAGTAAGGTTCGCCCAGCCGCAGCCGGGTTGCATCCGCAAGCTGCGCTCCATTGGGATGCCGGGGAGCACCTTCCACCGAAACGGTCCCGGCAAAGTAACTTGGCTTCGCCACGTAAATCAGAGTCACCTCGTTCCCGCCCGCGGGTTCGGCCTCGACGTCGATCTCCGCGAAACGCCCCGTGGCATAGAGAGCGCGCACACTGTCGCCAAGCTTGCGGCGGTCCAGTGGCATGCCGGGCTGAACTGCCAGACCCCGCAGGTACTGAATGGCGTTGGAATCTTTCGGAAGTCCTTCAAAGCGTACCGAGCTCACCTGCCGGTTGCGGTAGGAATCCCCCGTGCCAGTCTTGAGCGGAGGAAGAATGCCGGGATTGATGGAAGGACCTTCGGTGCTGGAAGTTTGGGACTCAGGGGCACGTCCACTCTGAAACGCAAAGCCGCTCACACTCGTCGCCACGACAAGGGATAGCAAGAGACTGCTTCTTATGAGCGCTGCCGCTCTACTCCGCACCCTGCCTCGATTCGGGATTTATCCCGCTCTTCTTTGTACTGGCCTTGTTATTGAAGAAGCTGTGTGATTCCAGTTGGCGACTAAAAATGCCTGCGCCCGCGGCAAGCCCACTCGCTGGACTGCTCCCTATGCTCTGCCCGGCGCCCGTCCACTGGGCTTTGCCCCAAAGAGCTTTGCCCCAAAGAGCTTTGCCCCCAGGAGCTTTCCCAAAGCTATAAAAGATATAAACCGGATTTGCCTGCTCAGTTTCGCCCATAGATTTTGATAGGAATTCGTCAGTGGAGGTTTCCCGCCCGGCCCACCATGTCCCTGGAAACTGGTCTCTCCCCCATCGCCTTACACGCTTTCATCCCGCCGCGTACCCGAATATCCGGCCAGTCAATATAATAAGGGCTCGCGCAGGCCATCGGCATGTCAATCTCGAGTTCAGACCGCTATTCGCGTCAGGTACTGTTTCCCGGAATCGGGACGGAAGGCCAGCGCCTTCTGGGCCGCGCGCGGGTTGCAGTTGTAGGATGCGGCGCCACCGGCTCGGCCGTCGTGTCATCCCTGGCACGGGCGGGCGTAGGCACCATTCGAATTATCGACCGGGACTATGTGGAACCCAGCAACCTGCAACGCCAGTCGCTGTTCGACGAAGCCGATGCCGCCGAATCCCTGCCCAAGGCGTTGGCCGCCGCCCGTAGAATCGCGGCCTTCAACTCCGAAATTCAGATCGACGCGCGCGTTGCCGACCTCTCCCCCGAAAACGCCGAAGAGTTGCTCACCGGGATGGACCTCATTCTCGATGGCACCGATAATTTTGAAACTCGTTACCTCGTGAATGACTTCGCGGTCCAGAATGCCGTTCCCTGGATCTATGCCGCAGCCGTCGGCAGCTATGCCGTGACCCTCAACATTCTTCCCGGCGAAACCGCCTGTATGGTCTGCCTCTTTCCCGACCCCCCGCAGGGCACCGTGGAAACCTGCGATACCGCCGGTATCCTGAACTCCGCCGCGGGCCTTGTGGCATCCATTGAGGTCACGGAAGCTCTCAAAATTCTGGTGGGCGCCCGGGACCGCGTCCGCCGCACGCTTCTCTCCTTCGATCTCTGGACCAATGACCATTCCAGCGTCTCCGCCCGGACCCCGCGCAGCGACTGCCGTGCCTGCGTGGAGCGCGACTTTGTCCACCTTGAGGGAAAGGGCCGACCCCACATCACTCTGTGTGGCCGCAATTCCGTGCAAATCCACGAGCGCCGCCGCCCCGTTGACTTCGGAGAAATGTCCGGACGCCTCCAGCCCCACGGCTCCGTTCGCCACAATGATTTCGTCCTGAAGTTCTTTCGCGATCCCTATGAGATGACGCTCTTCCCCGACGGCCGCGCCATCATTAAAGGCACCACCGACACCGCTGTCGCCCGCAGCCTCTATGCGCGCTTCGTAGGCAGCTAGTCGCTTCGGGATATTGCGAATCTCCATCTCGAAGTACCCATAATTACGCATCTGCTATTCTCTGTCCCATCTTCAGGAAGGCGGCATTGGCAAACACTTCGTCTGCCCGCCACCTTAAGGCACTCCTATGAGCGAGTCCCGTCCGTCCACTCCCGGCGCATCCCCTCTGCCTCAGCCCTCGCGTGCGTACCGCTGGGCTGTACTCATCTTCATCAGCCTGGCGATGTTCGGGAACTACTACCTCTACGACACCATCGCGCCGATTGCCGACTTGCTTAAATCGCAGCTTAATTTCACCGACCAGCAGATCGGACTGCTCTACAGTGTCTACAGTTGGGCCGCCGTCATCATTCTGCTTCTGGGCGGCGTGGTGATCGACCGCATTGGCACCAAGAAGTCCACCCTGATCTTCGGTGCAATCTGCTTCTTCGCCGGACTGGTCACCGCCATCTCCCCTAATTTCCTCGTCATGGCTACCGGACGCTTCATGCTCGGACTGGGGGCCGAGCCGCTCATTGTCGCCATTACTACCGCGCTGGCCAAATGGTTCAAAGGCAAGGAACTCAGCTTCGCCCTTGCCATCAATCTCACGGTAGCGCGTCTGGCCTCTGTCGCTGCCGACAATTCTCCCCGCTGGGCCTCAGCCTCTTACACCAACTGGCAGAGCCCCCTGTGGATCGGCACGGTCATCGGCAGCATGTGCATCATCGGCGCCATTATTTATTGGATTCTGGAGAGCCGCGCCGAGGGCCGTTACGACTTGGGTGAGGCCGGCCAATCCGACAAGCTGGAGTTTCGCGGCATGTGGAAGTTCAACAAGTCCTACTGGTACATCGTGGGACTCTGCGTCACCTTCTACTCCGCCGTCTTTCCCTTCCGCGGCTTTGCCATCAAGCTATTTCAGGACGTCCACCACATGACGCGGGCCGATGCCGGAGCGCTTAACAGCATCCTGCCCTTCTCCGCCATGATCGCCTCCCCCCTGTTCGGACTTTGGGTCGACAAGGTCGGAAAGCGCGCATTGTTCATGGCCTTCGGCTCACTGCTGCTGCTGCCCGTTTATCTCATGGTGGTTTATCTGCCTACGCAGCCCATCCTTCACATTAATCTGCCCTTCATCGCGCCCATTGGCGCACCCCTCAGCGTCATTATTGCGGTGATTGCCCTGGGCATCGCCTTCTCTCTCATCCCAGCAATCATGTGGCCCTCGGTCGCATACATCGTGGAGCAGAACCGCCTGGGCACGGGATACGCCCTTATGACCCTGATTCAACAGATTGGCGTCTCGATCATGGTCTGGGCCGTCGGCAAGGCCAATGACGTTACCGGAGCCGGTGCAGCCAACCCGGACGGCTACCGCATGGGAATGTGGATTCTCTCGGTCCTGGGATTGCTGGGTCTGGTGTTCTCCTACCTGCTGCGCCGCGCGGAAACGTCAGAAGGGGCTCATGGACTGGAAACCATAACCGCTGGTGGGAAAACCTAGCGCTTTTTCCCTCTACCCCAACCTACTTTTTGCATCTAAGTAGAGGTGATACAACAGACCGGAACATTCACGCATCTACCTGTAGGCAACCTCAACAGGCCATTGACTCAGACCAAGAAAAATGTCGTAGCGTCAGGGATGTCCGAAGCCGAGGCCATCGACCGCGCCAAGGCCGGCGATACCGAGTGCTTTGAGGGCCTCTATGGGCTGCACAAGCGCCGTGTGTACTCGCTTTGCCTTCGCATGACAGGCAATACCGCCGAGGCTGAGGACCTTACCCAGGAAGCCTTTTTGCAGCTCTACCGCAAAATTGCCACCTTCCGTGGAGAGTCGGCCTTCTCCACATGGCTCCATCGCCTTTCGGTGAACGTGGTGCTTATGCACCTGAGGAAAAAGGGCCTTCCCGAGGTTTCCCTGGAAGAGAGCCTGGAGCCCCAGCAGGAAGATGGTCCCCGCCGCGACATCGGCGCACGGGATATGCAGCTTGCCGGGTCCATCGACCGGGTAAATCTTGAACGGGCCATCGAAAGCCTCCCGCCGGGATATCGCATCATATTTGTATTGCACGACATTGAAGGGTACGAGCACAACGAAATCGCGGAGATGATGGGGTGCTCCATCGGGAACAGCAAGTCCCAGCTGCACAAGGCCCGTATGAAGCTGCGTGATCTGCTGAAAAACAGCCGGATCGAAAGGGTCTCGAAGCTATAACGCACTTTTGCCCGCGCGTGGTGTATCGTATCGGCATTCTTTCGAAATTGGGGTGAACATGAACATCGACTGCGCGGAATTTCAACGTGCGCTCCCATACATCATCGAGACCGGCGGTAATCTCGATGAAGAGGAGCACTTGCGCACCTGCCAGACATGCTCCGATCTGGTTCAGGATTTGAAGTACATTGCGGAGCAGGCCAAGCTTCTGGTGCCCATGGAAGATCCCAGTCCAAGGGTTTGGAAAGGAATCCGCAGCTCCCTGGAGCGCGAGGGAGTGGTGCGTCCCGATCGCGGCGCACGAGGGCGGGTTCTGAAAGGCAAAGGAACCATTCCCTGGATCATGGCTCTTATGGCAATTGTGGTCGCTGCCACCCGGCAGGGCTTTTCCCGCTAGTTCGCAATCCAAGCGGTAGCCCGAAGCCAACCCGGATAGAAAACGTGTGGCATCCCCGTCCTTAAACCTCCCCCTCCAAACCTCCCCCTGCTTACCCCAAAGTTCCCCCTGGACATATCCCGCTTATAACTTTGAAACTGCGAACGCTGAAACTGCTTTTTTGAAACTTCAAACTGCACTATCCTCGAAGCTGCCTGTCATTCCTCATCTATCGTTCATGAAATCATTCTCTTCATGCCACAAGCTGACAACCATCCCGGGACATTCAACCCCATGTCCCTAGGCCATCGGCACAAGAGCGCCATTCTCATCGGCTTTATGGGAGCGGGCAAAAGCAGTGTGGGCAAGGCTCTGGCCGGCCTTCTCCACTGGCAATTTATCGACCTCGACCAGCAGATTCAACTTCGCGAAAAGCGCACCATTGCCGAGATTTTTCGCGACTCCGGCGAACCCGCATTCCGCCGGGTGGAGACCGCCGCTTTGCGCTCAACTCTCGCTGAGATTTCTTCCTCCAGCGGAGCCGTGGTGGCGCTGGGAGGAGGCGCTTTTGCGCAGCAGGAAAACCAGACCATACTGCGGGATAAGCGATATCCCGTAATTTTTCTCGATGCTCCCGTGGAAGAGCTTCGCCAAAGGTGCTTCGACGAAGGCGCGGTGCGCCCGCTGTTTCAGAATGAGAACCAATTTCGCCAATTGTATGAAAGCCGCCGCGAAGCTTACATGAAGGCAGACTTTCGTGTGGACACTTCCGGCAAGACGGTCGCCCAGGTGACAGCGGAGGTAGCCGCGCTTTTAGGACAGGACGGTCCGAATGCTTCGCGGTAGTGGCTACTTACGCTCGACAGCCCTTCTAATGATCCTGGGACTGGTGGCCTCCATGGCCCTTGCCCAGTCCAAAGCTGCGAAATCGAAGTCCAACGACATCAAGGCCCAAAAGTCCGAGTCCAAGCTGGTTGACTCCGGCTCGTTCGGAATCTACGTAAACGGAAGCCGTATCGCCACGGAGGTGTTTGAAATCCAGCAGAACACCGCCGGTAGCGTTACACGCTCTGAACTGACCCTGGAAAGCGGGTCCACCCGGGCTATCCAGTCGGCGGAGCTTTCCCTGAACCCGATGGGCGAACTGCGGCGCTACCAGTGGAACGAGAAGTCGCCCGGCAAAGCCCTGGTGACCGTAGAGACCGACGGCGAACTTCTCACCGAGCAACTGTACGCATCGGCGGGGGAAAAGCCGGTGGAGCAGAAATTCCTCCTGCCCCCCTCCACTTTCATTCTCGACGACTACTTCTTCGTGCAGCGGCAACTGATTGCCTGGCGGTATCTGGGGGCAAGCTGCCATACCGAAGCCTCGGGTTTGCAGTGCCGTCTGGCGAAAGCTCAATTGGGGGTGCTGGTTCCACGCCAGCGGGCCTCTCTTTCCGTAAGCCTTGAATACACGGGAAGCGAACCAGTTAACATCAAAGGAACGCCGCAAACCCTGCAACGCTTCAAAATCGACGCCGAGGG
>DASZRZ010000380.1:0-3290 GCA_035548935.1 Terriglobales bacterium | reverse complement strand
CCAGCTTGAGCACCGCATCCGTCAGCAATGGCACCTGGCTGACCATTGTGTGTGCCGGGTCCTGGAACTCCAACCAGACGGTGTGTAATCCCGGAACCACCACCGGGAAGGTGGATTTGGTCGCCACCAGCGGTTCGCTTTCCGCTACGGCTTCGATCTATGTCCACCCGAAGGTGGACAGGATTGTTCTGGCGCCGACTGCGATCGATTGCCTCTCGCAGAAGACGACCCAGCAGTTCACCGCGACCGTATTCAGCGGCAGTACCAACATCACCTCCAGTGTGGGTCCGCTTACATGGAAGGCCACCTCGGCTGATGTGGTCAACGTGGATTCCAGCGGTGTGGCTACCGCCGCCCAGCCCGGTCGCGCCTCCGTCTTTGCCGGCATCTCCGGGGTGAATAGTTTGCCCGCGGCGTTTGTGACCTGCCCGGTGCGGAGCATCCAGATTCACCTGCAGGACTCCACCGCCACAGCGTTCACCATCGACGCTTCCACTAACCAGCAGCTTGCAGCCGACGTCCTCGATAGCAACGGTGCGCCCATCACCGCGAACCTCAGCTGGGTTTCAGCACGTCCGAAGTCCGCAACCGTTTCGTCTTCGGGACTGGTCGCGGGGTTCGGCGGATTTTCCGGCATTAACGCGATGTGCCTTCCCCCCTCCTGCAACCAGGGCGACGTTCCTCAATTCAGCAACATCGTCATGGGACAGGTAAACGGGGCGCCCTCCACCACTGTGTACGTTGCAGGAACCGGCACCACCAGCGTGATCCCCATTGACACCTCCACCAATGCGGCGGGAACTGCAATCACTCTTCCCAATGCACCGAACTCGTTCATCATCTCCCCGGATGGCGCCACCGGTTTTTTTGGCAGCAGCCAGGCATTAATGGTTCTGGATTTCACCACCGCAACGGTCAGCAGCATTACGGATTTTCCCGGCAAGGTGCTGGCAGTCTCAATCACCGGCAGGGTGCTGGTAGCAGGCAGCAATGTGGTCAGCATTGTGAACTCCGACAATACTGCCGAAAATCTCGGAATCACCGGCGCCACCGCCGCATCCTTCACCCCCGACGGGCGTGCCTACATCCTTGCGGGCTCCACGGTTTTCGTCTATGACCGGGGGACATTGCGCAGCTTCCCGCTATCTTCCTCCGGCAACGATGTGGGGTCCCTGGCCAGCGGCGCGCTTGGTTTTACCGGACAATCGAACTCGGTTGTTTCGGCGAACGCCGCCTGTAATGATTCTTTATTCGGATCGGTCGCCACCACCGGGGCTGCAACTATGCTAGGGGCTCTTCCCGATGGATCGGGCATGCTCGCCGTGAACTCTCCCAGAATTTCCCTGATCAAGCCGCCCGCCAATCTTTCGGGCTGTCCTCCTGTGGGAACCCTGTCGCTGTCGAGCAAGGACTTTGGGCAGGGAGCCTTTATCCCGCGCCAGGTGATCGTGCTGCCGAGCGGTACGAAGGCATACATCACCAACGATCAGGCACAGCTTCTCACCTATGACGTTACCGCTCCCTCGGGCGGCGCCACATCCACGATTCCCCTGGCCAATGGCGCTTCCGCATTTACCGGAGGTTCAACCTCGAATGCCGCCACGGTTTACGTAGGTGGGAGCGACAACAACGTGCATCGCATTGATGTTGCCACGGGAATCGATGCGCAACAGATCAGC
Source organism: Terriglobales bacterium (assembly GCA_035548935.1). GTDB lineage: Bacteria > Acidobacteriota > Terriglobia > Terriglobales > Acidobacteriaceae > DASZRZ01. The sequence continues at coordinate 1,611 of DASZRZ010000380.1, read as the reverse complement.
GTGAGCTTCACCCCCGACCTGGTGGCGGTGAAGCCTTAAATTCGATTCAGAAACCGCGGCGTAATAGAAAAAACCGAAACGGCAACAAGAACAAAAGCCCCCGTTGGCAGCAGGGGGCTTTTGCGCAATTGGGAACCTGTTCCATTCAGGCCAGGCTACGAGCTGAATGCTTCGTCGTACTCCTCGGGATCGATCCCGTGGTAGGTAAGCGCATGTTTGAGGCGCTGCCGCAGGTCAGAAGGTGTTGACTCCACGAAAGCCCTTACCGCGACTTCCATCGATACCTCTTCGTCGCCGCCGTCACCCGTAAGGCTCTCGGCCCGGCTCTGTGCCGCGTCGTGTACCGATTCGCGAACCGGAGCCGGAAGGTCTCGTAACAGTTCCTCTACAATTGCGTTGGCTTCATCGGACCATTGCATAGTGAAATCCCGCTTTATTAATTTGTTGCGATACGAACCATAACAGAACGTTACGTCGTGTCCAATATTTACCGAGCCTCTGCTCTCAGGAAGGCAATCCTCTTTGGCCTTTTCACCCTAGGGGACGGAGAGCCGGTTGTTACTCTCGTTGCTCTCGGGAACGCTGCCATCGTTTACCACCGCTTCTGACGGATGGGCGGCTACATCAATCCGTATCACCGCGGTGCTCTCCCGCGGCACGCGCAGCCGCCTGGATTGCTCTCCCGCCGGAGCCAGCAGGCGGATGGCAACTTCGGCTCCCGCGCCACCTTGATTTTGGACCGTTACCGTCACCACATAACTTCCCGCGACCGTGGCGCGCGGAAAAACCGATTGCACGCGCAGGTCGGCAAGCCCGCGATCGCGGTATACCCAATCGTCAAAAAACCACTCCATGTCACGGCTGGATTCCGCCTTGAACAGCCGCTGCAGATATGAGGGCTCGCGGTCGTCGCTCATTACATACCGCTGCAATGTCTGCCGCAGGGACTGATCGCCCACCATGTCGCGCAGCATCCACCAGACGTACATACCCTTGATCCGCGCATACACTTCGTCATAGGCCTGTGAGAGCGGCTGGCCGTGCGGGCATGCAGCAGCCTTTCCCTGCGGACGAGGTGGGTTGGACGAGGAAGATCCCGTAGAAGAAGACCCGCTCGCTGTAGTGGCCGCTGGATCCGGCTCTGCGCCGCATTCCTGTTTCTGCGCGGCTACCAGCACGGGTAGCTGTGTGTGCATGAACTCCACGCCTTTGCCCCGCCCCTGGTGGGCCTCACGCCACAACGCCTGTCCAAACTGAGCCGCTCCTTCGAAGATCCAGGGCCGGCGGGAGAGAAAGGCCGCATGAATTACCTGATGAACCAGAGCGCCCTGCAACTCCTGTGGGCTACCGCCTGTCAGGCGTGTAAATAACATAGAACCGCTCTCGTCCGGAGCAATGCCGGGCTGGTTCAGTTCGACAATTTGTACCTTCTCATGCGCCTTGCCGAACCACTCTTCGACGAAAGGCAGTACCGCCTCCACCGCCGCCGCATAGGACTGAGCGTAAGACTTATGCTCGGGGCTGTAATACACGGTGACTCCCGGCCGCGAGAGCGTCTCCAGTTCGTCGATCACAAAGGCAGGTTCCATCAGGCCAAGATTGGTGAATCTG
>DASZRZ010000379.1:0-2163 GCA_035548935.1 Terriglobales bacterium | reverse complement strand
CGCGCGACACGTCGGCGCCTTGTTCATGCGCTCACTGAACCAGCGAACTTCATCCAGGGCGTTCAGCTCCGCCACGCGCAGTTTTCGGACCGGCAGCCCCTCGGCCAGCTCCCAGAGCTGCTGCATCCGCGCGAACGGAATCGAGCCGTCCGCGAGAGGAGTCGCAAACAAGCGCCGCGAGATAGCGCGGAGGTTCTGAGAATGGCTTACAGGCTCACTCATGGAAATGTGCTCGGGAGAAGGCACAGTGCAGCAAACTCAGGAGAAGGAAAAGCGAAAACCGTGCAAGTGTTGTGCAGAGTAGGTCCAGTGAAACCACGGCACCGACGACTTCGGTCGGTTCAATCCGCCACGTTCCACTTCGCCTCCTCGCAACGACCTCCCACAACCTCAAAATCCATCCGACCATAACGGTGTAGCGCAGGTTTCCCACCTGCTGTTGCCAGTGCGGCTCGCACTCGCCGATTTCCAATCGGCGAGCGCTCTCCTCCTCATCAAGGTGGGATTGCCTGAACTCACAGGCTAGGCAGGCAACTGATGATCTCGGTCTTGAACTTGCTCCTCGCTCCTGCTCTCCCAGAGTCCCAGTGTCCCCTCTTCGAGGGTGATTAGCGTCCATTAGCGTTTATCAGTGTTCTGCTCTCGCGTTTGAGCCTCCCCACAATTCCAAATGACATAATCTTCAATTCCCCTCCGTTCTCTCGGTCTTCCTCCTGTTCAATTTGGGCTTGCTTCGAAAAAACGGGTACTTACTAAGGGGGAATTTTTGTAATGTTTTTCGTTGTGGTTGTCCATCCGGAAGAGTTTTTTTACAGCTCTTCGAGACAGGCGTTGATGAGTTTTGAAAGGCATGCTCAGGCTCTGAAATAAAGGTCTCCGAGATTTCCTTCGGGAAGGTGGCTGCCTTCCCGAAGGTGGAGACGGATTTATTTCGTCGCCTTTCGGTCCAGCTATCCCTTGGCGAGGTGCTCTCCAGCAGAGCTCGCCGCTGTTTGGCTGGACGATGAAAGTTTATCCGGTTCATAGTCCCGGTCAATTGACGGCCGCCTCTTCAAAGGCAGCCGGTGCCTGATAGCCCAGCGCGCTGTGCAGGCGCTGCCGGTTGTAGAACACCTCGATGTAATCAAAGAGCGACTGGCGCACTTGGCCGGCGTGCTCGAAATCGCGGCGGTAAACCAGTTCCAGTTTGAGCGTGCTCCAAAAGGACTCCATCGTCGCATTGTCGTAGCAGTTGCCCTTGCGGCTCATCGAGGGAACCAGGCGCGCCTGCTCCAGCGCCTGGCGATACTGGGCGCTGGCGTATTGGACACCGCGGTCGGAGTGGAAGAGCAGCCCCTGGGGCGGCTGCCGGTGAGTCAATGCCATGTCCAGGGCGGCCATGACCAATTCCGTGTCGATCCGTTCACTGAGGGCCCAGCCGACAATGCGGCGGCTGTAGAGGTCCAGGATCGCCGCGGCATAAACCCAGCCCTCCTGGGCCGTTTCGATGTAGGTGATGTCGGCGGCCCAAATCTGGTTGGGAGCGCTGGCCGGCGGCACTTGAGCCAGGCGGTTAGGCGCAATGGGCTCTGGGTGATTACTATCGGTGGTCATCACCCGGTAACGCTTCTTCTGGCGCCCGCAGATGTTTCGCTCCCGCATCAGGCGGCCGATGCGGTTGCGGCCATGGTGTTGACCGGTCTGGCGCAGCTTCATCTGGATGCGCGGTGAGCCGTAGGTTCCCCGGCTTTCGTCATGAAGCTGCTCGATCTGCTTCTTGAGTTGCTCATCGACCTGCTCCCGTTGGCAGGGGTGCTGTTGCCGCTGGCACCAGTCGTAGTAACCGCTGGCCGACACCTCAAAGGCCCGGCACAAGTGGGCGAGGGAATGCTCCGTTTTCAAGACGTCAATCCGCCCATACCGTTGCTCGGGGGTTCGGAGAGGATGCCCAAAGTTTTTTTTAAAATGTCACGCTGTTGCCGCAGTTCAGCATTCTCCCGACGCAGCGCCCGCAGCTCCTGGTCCCGTTCGGCCTGGGTCTCGGGCCGGGTGGGACCGAATTCCTGGCGCCAGGCATGAAGCCGGTTCTCTCCGATGCCCAAATCCGAAGCAATCTGCCGGGCAGATTTGCCGCTGTTGAGCCACAGCGCAACGGCTTCCCTTTTGAAATTGCGATCGAACTTG
>DASZRZ010000378.1:0-6483 GCA_035548935.1 Terriglobales bacterium | reverse complement strand
CATTCCCTGAACCCGCAAAAAAAATTTCAGTCCGTGTTGTTTGTGTGAAAGAAGCTGGTGTGCGAGACCCTGGTTTTGAAAGATCCTGGGGTGAAAGATAAAAGATGAGTGAAGAAAATCCCAAAGCGAGCCCCGGCGCTCCGGAAGCAATCTCTGCAGTCCCTGGCACGGAAAAAGCCGAAGCTGCGCCAGCCAAGCCAGCCGGTCCAACGCCCGTGCCATGGGAATCCGAACTCATTGACTCATTGCGGCACCGCTTCGGCACCGGTATTTCGGAGGCCAGCACTTATCTCGGACAGAACTATCTGGTCGTGGAACCCGCCGCGATTCAGCATGTGCTCCAGTTTCTGCGGGATGAGGCGCACTTCGACTATTGCGTGGACCTGACGGCCGTCCACTATCCTGAGCGCCAGGGGCAGGAGTTCGAGATGGTGTATGTGCTCTACTCGTTCCCCAAAAATGAACGGGTACGGGTCAAACTACCGGTGGCCGAGGGGCAGAGCGTTCCCAGCGTAGTTTCTTTGTGGGAGACCGCCAACTGGCTGGAGCGGGAGTGCTTCGATATGTTTGGGATACGCTTCGACGGCCATCCCAATCTCAAGCGCATTTTGTTGCCCGACGAGTGGAAGGGATACCCTCTGCGCAAAGATTACTCCATCATTAAGCAGGATAACGAGTGGGTACAGATCAATCTCGGCATCGAGAGCGGACAATGAGCGACGTTACCGATTCCACCCGCGAGCGGCAAACCGACGAGCTTACCGATAAGCTCGCGCGCGAGTCGTTCTATGAGGACGATGTCTCCAAGACCACCTTCCTCGATGCCAATGAACTCATCCTCAACATGGGGCCGCAACATCCCTCGACCCACGGAGTGCTGCGTGTCCTGCTGAAGCTCGACGGCGAAAAGGTTCTCGGCACCGAATGCATCATTGGATACCTGCATCGCGGGGTTGAAAAGATTGCCGAAAACCGTACTTACGCCATGTTCAATCCCTATGTGGACCGGATGGATTACGTTGCCGCGGTCTCCAATGGATTGGGCTATTGCGAGGCCGTCGAAAAGCTGCTCGATATCGTCGCTCCGCCCCGCGCCCAGTACATCCGGGCGATTCTGGCGGAGCTGAACCGCATGGCCAGCCACATGCTCTGGCTGGGCACCCATGCCCTCGACATTGGAGCCATCACGCCACTGTTCTATACCTTCCGTGATCGCGAAGAGATTCTGAAGATCTTCGAGAAGTATTGCGGCGCCCGGCTCACCACCCATGCCTTCCGCATTGGAGGAACCAATTACGAGACCTACGATGGCTTTGAGGCGGACGTAAAAAAGTTCTCCAAGTTCGTGAAGCCCAAGCTCGACGAATACGAAGAGCTGCTCACCACCAACCGCATCTGGGTGGAGCGCACAAAAAAAGTCGGCGTAATCTCTGCCAGCGATTGCATCGCACTCGGCGTTACTGGCCCTGTGCTGCGCGCCAGCGGGGCAAAATGGGACCTGCGCAAAGCCCAGCCCTATTGCTGCTACAAGGATTTCGACTTCGACATCCCCATTGGCCAGAACGGCGACACCTATGACCGGTATCTTGTCCGCATGGAAGAGATGCGGCAGTCGCTGCGAATTATCGATCAGGCGGTGGAGAACATTCCCTCCGGTCCGATCATGGCCAAGGTTCCCAAGGTGCTGAAGCCGCCCGTGGGCGAGGTCTATCACTCGATTGAAGCGCCCAAAGGGGAGCTGGGGTATTTCATCGTGAGCGATGGCTCCACCCAGCCCTACCGCCTGCGGGTGCGTCCGCCGTCGTTCGTCAATCTTCAGGCTCTGGAGAAAATGGTTCAGGGCGCATTGGTCGCGGACGTGGTGGCTGTCATCGGTACGCTCGACATTGTTCTTGGTGAGGTGGACCGCTGATGCTGAACTACATCACCAGCTATCTCAACTCCAACGTAACGCCGGGCCAGGCGGGGAACATTTTCTGGTCGGTTGTCTATTGTCTGTTGATCTTTCTGGGCTTTTCCTGCGCCGTGGTGCTCATGAACTGGGCGGAGCGCAAGGCGCTCGCGCACATGCAGGTGCGCCTCGGACCCATGCGTGTGGGACCGCATGGTCTGCTTCAGCCCATTGCCGACGCCCTGAAGCTTCTGCTGAAAGAGGACATTCTGCCTGCCGAGGCCGATAAGGTCGTCTTCTGGGTGGCGCCCATCATTATTGTTCTTGCCGCTTTCGTCACGACTATCGTGATCCCCTTCGGGCCTTCGCACGCCGTTACGGATATGAATATCGGCGTGCTTTTTATGCTGGGGATATCGTCGCTGGGCGTTTTGGGCATTATTACGGCCGGGTGGGCATCGAACTCCCACTATCCGTTGATGGGCTCCTTGCGCTCCAGCGCCCAGATGGTCTCCTATGAAATCGCCATGGGACTGGCGGTCGTAGCCGCGGTTATGCTCACCACCCTGACCGGAACAGGCGTTTATGGCATTGGCCCGGGATCGGCCACCGGAACGCTGAGCATGATCGACATCGTTAAGGCGCAGCAGCAACAGCAGGTCTGGTTCATCTTCAAATTTTTCCCGCTGCACCTGGTGGCCTTCTTCATCTTTGCCGTTGCCATGGTGGCGGAAACCAACCGCGCCCCCTTCGACTTGCCCGAAGCCGAGTCCGAACTGGTTGCCGGATTCCACACCGAATACAGCGGATTCCGCTGGTCACTCTTCTTTCTGGCGGAGTACGCCGCGATGATCACGGTCTCATCTATCGCCACCACTCTCTGGCTGGGTGGATGGCTGCGGCCCTTTCCCAACTGGCTCGGCGGCGAAAGCTGGGACATGGCGTTCTCGCTCGTCCCCGGACTTTTCTTTCTCTTACTAGCTGCGATCACATTGCGACAGGCAGGCAAGATGCCGAGTCATCCTCTCTTGCGGATTCAAAAGATCGGGATGGGCGGCTTCGGCGCGGTGATCGCTTTTCTGGGGATTGCACTGTTGATTCCCGCCATACGCGACGCCATCCAGCCGGTCTTCTGGTTCGTGATTAAAGTTGCGGTCTTCATGTACTTGTATATCTGGTATCGCGGCACCTTTCCGCGTTACCGCTTCGACCAGTTGATGCAGATGGGATGGAAGGTTCTTCTCCCCATGGGCATTGGGGTATTGGTTGCGACCGCATTGTTCGGCCTCTCGCCGGATATCCTTGCCTGGCTGCGGGGGGCCGCCTGATGAACGGAATGGAACCGGTAGCCACGCCATTTTTCTTCTACCTGCTCTCGGGACTGGCGATCGTCAGCGCGATCCTGGTGATTACGCGGCGCAATCCCGTGCACTCGGCACTTTCGCTCATCGTTGCTCTTCTCGCTTTGGCGGGACTCTACCTGATGCTTTATGCGCCCTTCGTCGCCGGTGTCCAGGTGATTCTCTATGCCGGCGGGATCATGGTGCTCTTCTTGTTTGTGATCATGCTGGTGAATATTGAAACCTCGCAGCGGGAAGACCAGTTCAACAAGCAATGGCATGTGGGAATCGCGGCCAGCGTGGTGATGGGCGCGATGTTCATCTTTGTCTACCTGAAAGGGAATACGATCTTTCCGCACAAGCCGGTACACCTGCCGGAGCAGATGAACACGCAGGAGGTCGCGCTGTCGCTGTTCCGCGGTTATCTGCTGCCGTTTGAAATCGCCTCCCTGCTGTTGCTGGTGGCGATTGTGGGAGCGGTGGTCATGGCGAAGAAGAGGGTGTAGGACGGGGCCAGGTTCACGTGGAATCAAGCAGAGGTTTGAAAAGTGGAAATCACGACCCTTCATTATCTGGTGGTAGCGGCGGCGCTGTTCGTTATCGGCACCATTGGCGTGGTAACGCGGCGCAATGTCGTCATCGTTCTCATGTCGATCGAGCTGATCCTGAACGCCGTCAATCTGAACCTGGTGGCTTTCTCGCGGCTCTACAACCTGAATGGCCAGATATTTTCCATTTTTGTTACCACCGATGCCGCCGCCGAGGCCGCGGTAGGGCTGGGGATTCTGATCTCCTTCTTTCGCAACAAGGAAACGGTCAATATTGATGAAGTGGATTTGATGAAGTGGTGATTCCGGCCATGGGAACAGAAACAGGGAACTGAATCGAACGATTTGCAGCGAACGACGGACTAGCAAATACCATGTTCTTTCTTGAGCACATCTGGATCGTTCCTCTGCTGCCGGCTTCCGGCGCGGCCATGATGTTTTTCTTCGGACGCGCCGCATCCCGCGGCCAGGGCCAGGCAGCCGGACACCACCCGGCGCACACCCCCGCCGGTTCGGCTCCCGCGGAGGCCCATGCTCCCGAGCGCCACGGCTTCGTGAACGCCATCTGTGTTGGCGCGGTTGTTCTGGCATTCGTGTGGTCGGTGCTGGCCGTCTGGCAGTACACCAACTTTGCCGCCGCCAACCACGGCGCTCCCTTTGAGAAGGTGATGTACACATGGCTCGGCAGCGATACCGGCGCACTTACCATCCCCGGACACGGGGACCAGCCGGTGGAGGTCAAAGCCGAGGCCGGCTTCCTGGTCGACCCTCTCTCCAGCATCTGGCTGCTGTTTGTTACTGGCGTGGGCATGCTCATCCATATTTATTCCACTGGATACATGGCTCACGAGGGAGGCTACTACCGCTTCTTCGGTTATCTCAACCTCTTCATGTTTTCCATGCTCACCCTCATTCTGGGGAACAACTACGCCATGTTGTTCGTGGGATGGGAGGGCGTGGGCGTGTGCTCGTACCTGCTGATCGGCTTCTACTTCCAGCGGCACTCCGCCTCCACCGCCGCCAATAAAGCGTTTATCGTAAACCGCATTGGCGACGCCGCGTTTCTGTTGGGGATGTTTACCATCATCTGGTACACGGGCTCTCTCCGCTTTACCAGCGTGATTCATGCCGCCCGTAGCGGGCAGTTTTCTGCCGGGGATCCCATCCTTACCGGGGCCACGCTGCTGCTCCTGATCGGGGCCTGCGGCAAGTCGGCGCAGATTCCCCTCTATATCTGGCTTCCGGATGCCATGGAAGGCCCTACACCGGTCTCCGCTCTGATCCACGCCGCAACCATGGTCACCGCGGGCGTCTACATGGTGACGCGATCCAACTCGCTGTTCATCCTCGCGCCCGAGACCATGAAGATCATGGCCATCATCGGCGCCCTCACCGCGTTTTTCGCCGCCACCATAGGACTGGTGCAAAACGACATCAAGCGCGTGCTGGCCTATTCCACCGTCTCCCAGCTGGGATACATGTTCCTTGCCTTGGGCGTGGGCGCATTTGCCGCGGGCGTATTTCACGTCTTTACCCACGCCTTTTTCAAGGCGCTGCTGTTCCTGGGAGCGGGTTCGGTCATTCACGCCATGAGTGGGGAGCAGGACATGCGCAACATGGGCGCGTTGGCCGGTAAAATTCCGATCACCTTCCGTACCATGCTGATCGCCACGCTGGCCATTGCGGGCATTCCCGGGCTGGCAGGCTTCTTTTCCAAGGACGAAATTCTCTGGCAGACATGGCTGTGGCCCCATGATCCCTACCACATCTTCTGGGTCATCGGCTGGGCTACGGCATTCATGACTGCCTTTTATATGTTCCGCCTGGTGTATCTCACGTTCTGGAGCCCCTCCCGAATGAGCCACGACGCGGAGCATCATGTGCATGAATCGCCGCGCTCCATGACCGTGCCTCTGATGATCCTGGCGTTTTGCTCGATTTTTGCGGGTTATCTCGGGCTCCCCCACAGCCTGGGGGGAAGCAATCGCTTCGAAAAATTCCTTGAGCCGGTCTTCGCCTCGGGGCAGGTCGAAGGAGAAGCCGGGCATTCCGCCGCCGCTGCCGCTGGGGAAGCCGCGCACAGCGGTTCCACCGAGTATGTGCTCATGTTGCTCTCGGTCGGCGTAGCCGTTGCCGGATGGCTGCTGGCTAAAAAATTCTATGGACGGGCAGGGAAGGGATACACCGAGCCCATCGCGCAAGCCGCGCCTCCCGTTTACACCCTGCTCTACAACAAGTATTACGTCGATGAAGCCTACGACTATGTCTTTACCGGTCGGAAGCCCATCGGCAACACGCGCCTGGGCGTGATGGGAGCCGGGAACGCCTTGTGGGACTTTGATGCCAACGTGATTGACGGAGCCGTAAATGGCGCCGGATGGCTTACCCGCCGCTGGGGTTCAATCGCTTCGTGGTGGGACAAGTGGGTGATCGACGGACTGCTGGTGAATGGCCCCGCCTACGCCACTATTCCGTTGTCGTGGTTTGCGCGCTTAACGCAGTGGGGCCTGGTGCAGTGGTATGCACTGGTGATGGTCGCAGGACTGATTGGTTTTGTCTTTTATTACCTGGCAAACCGTACGCTTTGAAGATTTTCCGAAATGGAATCGTTGTGACTTCGCACGCTGGTGGATTGAAGGCCGGAAGCTGAGAGCTATGCAGAATCACATATTGTCGATCATTCTCTTCACTCCCTTGTTGGGGA
>DASZRZ010000377.1:0-6148 GCA_035548935.1 Terriglobales bacterium | reverse complement strand
CTTGCGCGGCACCGCCGAAGGACAGCGTGGACACGGCGAGAGAGGCGGAAAGAAAATTTCTGCGATCCATAATTTTCCAGAATGACGATTGAAAGTCTATCACGGACGAGATCGGCTTCCGGCCGGGTGGGAATTCCATCTATTTAAGACAACTGCCGTAATTACAGGCAAATTCGTAAAAAAAAATGCTATTGACATAAAACGTTAAGCGTTCAAAAATACCACAGGCTTCGTTTAGTCTTTGGGAGAAACGCACAATGAAGCGTACTGTATTGTCCCTAACAGTCATGACGCTGTTTAGCGTCCCCACTTGGTCTCAGAGTAAAGCCGTTAATGCCACCCTGTCCGGCAGGGTCGCCGATCCGAATGGCGCTCCGGTTCCCGGAGCCCGTGTGTCCCTCGATAATCCGGAGTCAAGCTTCCATCGCGAATTCGTTACGCCGGATTCCGGGCAGTTCACGTTTACCCTGATCCCGCCCGACCAATACTCTATCCGCGTGGAGAAGGAAGGTTTTTCAACCTATCGCGCTCCAGACATCATTCTTTCCGTCGGGCAATCGTCGAATCTCGACGTGTCGCTGCAGATTGGCGCCGTCTCGCAGACAGTGGAGGTGGCGGCGAGCGCGACGATGCTTAACACTGGAAGCGCCGAAATCGGGTCGGAGGTCAGCAGCAAGCAGGCGGTAGAGCTTCCGCTGAATATCCGTAATGTGTTCGGGTTGGTGCAGCTCGATTCCAGCGTCAACAATAGCCAGCAGTTCCAGGCGTTGAATCCGCCGGGCTCGCAAGGCAACGTTGACCAGGACATCGCTTTCTTCAACTTCGGCGGCGGCCGCTTTGGCACAACTGCGTTTCTCCTGGACGGCCACTGGGACGGGGCGGGCGATTGGGATGGGGTCGTCTACGTGCCCTCGGTGGACGAATTGCAGGAGTTCAAGATTCAAACCAACACCTTCTCTCCGCAATACGGCTGGAGCATGGGCAATGTCATCAACGCCATCACCAAGAGCGGGACGCGCAGCTTTCACGGCAGCGCGTTCGAATTTCTTCGGAATGATGCCATGGACGCGAATAATTATTTTAATAATCTGAACGGTTTGGCGCGGCCGGCATTTCATCGCAATCAGTTCGGCGTGACGGCGGGCGGACCGGTGAATATTCCGCATATTTACAGCCAGCGCGACAAAACTTTTATCTTCGGGGCGTACGAGGGGTTGAGGCAGCAGACTCCCACCACTCTGGTGACCACTGTACCCACGGTGGCCCAGCGCCAGGGAGACTTTTCTCAGACGCATAACGCCGATGGTTCTTTGACTGCGATCTACAATCCCTTTACCACGCGCCTGGTGAACGGCGGATATGTCCGCACCCCATTCCCCGGCAACCTAATTCCCTCCAGCCTGCAGGACCCGGTGTCTCTGAAGCTTTTGAGCTATTACCCGGATCCAAACGAGCCCGGCGCGCCGGTCACGGGCGCCAATAACTATGCCGGAACGGCGGGCCTGCCTACCGATAGCGATCAGTACACCATCAAAGTGGATCATAACGTTAACGATCAGCAGCATCTTTTTGTCCGGTGGTCGCAGAAGCGGCAATTCAAACAGCTTTCGGGAGAGTTTCTCGGTGCGGACAATCCGGGAGGGGAAGGAACCCTGGCGCCGGATAACCGCTTCGATGGAGGCGCGGGCTATACCTGGACCTTCTCGCCCACATTTGTGATGGAAGCGACGGTCGGTTACGGCCGGTGGGTGGAAGGGAGAAAGCCGCAGGGCGTGCCATTCAATCCCTCGACGCTGGGCTTTCCCGCCGAATTGGATTCGTTCGGAGGGCCGGGCGCGTTTCCCAGCATCAACATCAACGGAATGTATGCCCTCGGTTCCGGTGGCCTGAACGCAACTCCACGCACCACGATTACGTACGCGGCGGATTTCACGAAGGTCCACGGCTCTCACACTTTCGGGATGGGCTTTACCGGGATCAACTTCATGCTGACCACGTTCAATTCGTCGCAGGCCACATTCACTTTTTCCCCGAGTTTCACTCAAGGGCCCGATCCGACATCGGCGAATCTGAATAGCGGGTTTGGGTTAGCGTCGATGTTGCTGGGTACCGGCGATTCTGGAAATATCGCCCTCAGCGCCAACGCAGCATTCACGAAGAAATTCTTCGGCTGGTACTTTAATGATGATTGGAAGGTAACTCACAATCTGACGCTGAACCTGGGAGTCCGCTACGACTTTCAACTCGCACCCACGGATCGCTTCAACCGGCTTTCGTTTTTCAATCCGGAAGCTACCAATCCAATCAGCAGTCAGGTCGGGATGACGCTCCCCGGCGCGCTTTCCTACGTGGGAGGGAATAATCCCCGTGGCGTTTATGACCCGCAATTCACCAATGTGGCGCCACGCATCGGGCTAAGTTACTCGCCCTTTGAAAAGTTCGTGCTCCGAGCGGGATTTGGCATGTTCTACACTCCCGCGATGGAGTTCGGCGACTATCAGGGACTGACTTTGAATGGATTTTCTCAAACCACTCCGTATGTAGGCAGCATAGATGGAGTCACTCCGCAGAACCTGATTAGCAACCCATTTCCCACCGGCCTGCTCCAGCCCACGGGCGCCGCCGCCGGAGGCGCCACCAACGTCGGCCAGAGCGTCAACGCGGTTTTGCGGACCCGCCCAACTCCCTACGTGGAGCAGTGGACGGCGAACTTCCAATACGAAATCGCTCCCCACACAATTCTTCAGGCCGCCTATATCGGCAATCACGGCGTGAAGCTGACGTTCAATACCACTTCGGAAATGAACGCTCTGCCGCCCGCGTACTTAGCCCTTGGCAACGCCTTGCTGCAACAAGTCCCGAATCCATTTCAGGGCGTCATCACGAGTGGATCTCTTTCGGGGCCAACGATCGCATACGGGCAACTGTTGCGGCCATTTCCGCAGTATACGGGTGTGGAGAACGCGCAGGCGCCTTCGGCATTCAGCAACTATCAGGCGCTCATGCTGTCCGCCAACCGCCGCTTCAACAACGGGCTTCAGTTTCTCGCGTCCTTCACCTGGTCGAAATATCTGACCAACAGCGAAGGGCCGGAAGGCTGGACCAACGGCCAGGCGCAAAGCGTGCAGAACTGGTACGACACGTCGCTCGAGAAATCGGTGATGTCGGACGATATTCCGCGCAGCCTTGTCCTGAGCTACATTTATGAGCTTCCGGTGGGGAAGGGAAAAGCCGTTGCACCTTCGAACAAGATCGTCAACGCGATTGTCGGCGGCTGGCAGGTTTCCGGCGTCAGCAGCTTCAAAGACGGTTTTCCGCTTTCTGTCACCAATGCCACCAATAACAGCAACTCCTTCGGAGGAGGTCAGCGGCCCAATATTAACGGAAATCCGACCCTTTCCAATCCCAATATTTATCAATGGTTCAACATCGGCGCGTTTCAACAGCCGGCCCCATTTACTTTCGGAAATGCTCCCCGGACGCTGTCCTACTTGCGCTCGCAGGGCACGATTAATACCGACGCTTCCTTACAAAAATACTGGCGGCTTTGGAACGAGGCATCCAAGCTCCAGTTCCGGGCCGAGGCGTACAACGTATTCAACCGAACGCAGTTCTTTGCCCCAAACACGACGTTTGGAGCTTCGAATTTCGGCTCGATCCCGGGCGCCCTCAATGCAAGATCCATACAAGTGGCGCTGAAACTGTATTGGTGATTTTGGCGCAGATCCTGGGATACTGCCGGCGGATGCGCGCTCTTGCGCTGTTGCTGGTTTTCTCGGCCTCGGCCGCCTCGCCTCAGGGCGGCCTTGCGGAACGGATTGGAGCCGCGCAGCGGCAGGGGCATTATGGAGAAGCGGCCCGGCTGTACGGAGAGTTGATCGCCTCCGGTAGCGATACGCCAGAGATGCACACCAATCGCGGCATCATGCTGCAGCTCGCCGGGGAGAATCAAACGGCGCTCGATGAGCTGCGTACCGCGCTGCGAGCCAAACCGGACCTCCCGGGAGCCAATCTGTTCGCCGGATTGGCCGAGTTCGGCCTCGGGCATCCGAACGCTGCTCTTCCGCTGCTGGAACGGGCGCGCCACCTAACCCCGGAGAATCCAGCGCCGCTTCTCGCGCTCGGCAAGGCGCAAACGGCGGTTGGGGATCTGGCGGGCGCTCTCGATTCCTACCGCGCCGCCGTGTCGCTCGCGCCGCGGATGGCGGAAGCATGGTACGGCGCGGGGGTTGCGGCCCGTGGGCTGGCGGACCGCGAACTGAGACTCGGGACCGCGGCGGATAAGCAAAAAGCGCGGAAATATCTGAATGAGTGCCTCGCTGCGTTGACACGCGCCGTGGACCTTGCGCCCGGTTCCGCGCGCTCGCATCTTTTACTAGCCGAGTCGCTGCGCGATTCGGGAAAGCTAGTGGAGGCGGCCGGTGAATATTCCGCAGCCATCAACCTGGACCCGAAAATGGAAGCCGCGTATTTGGGATTAGCCACCGGCTGGTGGAAAGCGGCCGACTTTGACCACGCGCTGCCTCCTCTGAACAAGGTTCTCGCACTGGATCCCAAAGATCCAAGCGCAAACGCGATGCTGGGAGACATCCTGGTCCGGCGCGGCGATTACGATGGGGGCGAACGCGCGGCGATGACGGCGCTCGCCGGCAACCCCCGACTAGCACAAGCGGTGGTGGTGATGGCGCGCATTTACCTGGCGAGAAAACAGCCGGCGCCGGCGATTGAAGCGCTGAGCCGGATCGTGTCCGAAGATCCGGACGGCAGCTATCATTACCTCTTATTTCGGGCGTATAAACTCAGCGGCGATGAGGCCAAAACCAAAGCCGCATTTGAGGACTTTCGCCGGGTGCGAGCGGAGAAAGGTGGCAAGTGACTATTTATTTTCCAAAAGCTTTTGTTCGCGCCGCCGCGCCGCTTCGCGAAGCTGATTCGACTGCATGAGCGCCGCGTCGGCTTCCGCATTTCGCCCCAGCTTGCGCAGTGCCGACGCCAGTTGAAAGTGGATGTCTCCCTGGACATCGGCGGGGAGAGCCTTTTTCAGTTGTTCGGCTGCTTTATCGAATTGACCCAGATGAAGATAGGCGCGGCCCAGGTCCGCCCGTGCTTCCGGCGCGTTTGGCCGGGCTCGCAAAAATGTTTCCAGCAAGGGAACGGCGTCAGCATCCCGGCGGAGGCGGACCGCAATATTGCCCAATTCAAACGTTGCTTGCAGCGAGTTCGGATTCAGACGGAGCACCTGATGCAGAAGCTCTTCGGCTCGCTGGAAGTTTCCCATTTCCCAGTACACGGTGGCAAGGCCGAGGTACGGCGCGGGGTTGGAGATGTCCGCCTTGGATGCGATTTCATAGTGGTGGATCGCGCCGGGAAAATCGCGGCGCTGGCGAGCGAGGTCGCCGAAGAAGAGATGCGCCTGCCAGGAATTCGGGGCCAGCCCGACGAAGGTTTGAAACGCGTCCCGCGATTGAGCGGCCAGCGATCGCGCCAGATTGTACTGCTGGGCCGCGGAGATCGTGGGCGGTGCCGCGCTCTGGGCACCGTCAAACGCCTCTTGCGCTAGTTGGTCGTCGCCTCGCTCCAGCAAAAAAACGCCCAGGAGTCTTTTTGAATAGGCTGAGCCGCCAGGCATGGACGCGAGTTTCCGGGAAGCCGACTCGGCCATGCGCTCCCGGCACTGCGCCAGTCCATACCACGCGGTCGCGTCCGCCGGCGCTTCGGCGGTGCGTCGTTCGTAGAGTTTTGCCGCCTGGCTCAACTCGCCAAGCGCAACATGCGCGCCGGCGAGTCCCAGAAGGGCGTCTCGGTTTCCTGGACTGACATCGAGCACATGAGCCAGCGGTGCGATAGCGTCCTTGGGCCGGTGAGTCTGCACCGCGGAAAGGCCTGCGATCAGCGCTGCTGATGTCATTTGCGGGTTCAGTTTCCAGATTGGGGACGCGGCGTCCCATGCTTCCTCGTAGCGGCGGTCCGCATAGCACATGGCTGCGAGATTATTCAGAGCTTCCGGGGCTCCTGGACGAAGCGCCAACGCGGCCCTGTATTTCTCCCTTGCCTCAGCGTATTTTCCCTGCCCTGCGAGCGCCGCTCCCTGGTCGAATAGCGTCTGGTAATCGCTGGCGGCCAGGAGGAGGCATGAGAAACAAAACAG
>DASZRZ010000376.1:0-2705 GCA_035548935.1 Terriglobales bacterium | reverse complement strand
GCCCTTGGGTTCAAGGTGCTCGGCGGAAAGCTGCATCTCTCCCCGCGCTTCGTAAACGGTAAGGCGCCCTCGCGCAACAATCTGCATGCCGTCGGCAGGGCGGAAGCGCAGCAGCCGTGCCTGCGAGCGGAACATCACTACGCGAATCTGGGCACCTTTGTCTTTCAGCGTGAAGTAGAGATGCCCGGAGTCGGCAGGCCGGTAGTTCGAGATTTCTCCCTCTACCCACACATCGGAGTATTCGCGCTCCAGCGCGGTGCGCGCGGCGGCCAGCAGCTCGGCAACCGTCCATATGCGGCGGACGGGTGCCTGAAAGGTGAAGCCAAGCTGGTCAAAGGACGCCATGCGATTCAGTGTAACGGTTGGGCGGACTGCATTCAAAAGCCGCCGGACGCTGATTGGGGTGCGAATTGGGGGAACTAATTACGCAGGCGCGCAATCACGTAAAGCACCAGCGAAAGAAGCACGCTGACCACCACGGACGTAGCGATGGGAAAGTAAAAGACGGTGTTTTTGCCCCGGTAGAGGATGTCGCCGGGAAGACGGCCCAGGGGCAGGTTCACTCGCCCGGCAAGCATCAGCACCAGCCCGAACAGAACCAGCAGGCCGCCGGCAAGCGCCATGAGTTTGCCCAGATCGGTCACCTGCTAATTCTACCCCTGCGCTTAACTCCGGCGCTGGCGCGGCACAAAGACCACAGCAGCTAAATAAGTGAATGCCCCGGTGGCAAGCGTAACCGTGAGTCCGTATTGAATTGCGATGACCATGGCGAGCACCGAGCCCAGAACGCTGGAAGCCGCGTTCATGGCCCACGCCCATTCGATGGAGCCAGCGCCCTGCTGCGAGGACTGCGAGAGTGCGCGAAGCCCGGTGGGAAAAGGCATGCCCATCAGGAATCCCAGCGGAGCAATCAGCACGGCGCTCAGCACCAGCTTGAGCGAAAACGGCGCTCCCACGGCGGTTCGCAGCAGCGGCGGCAGAACTCCCGCATAAATTGCCAGCGCGGCAACAATGGCCGCAAGCAATAGCCCCGTACGCAGGCTGGCCGTACTTGCCTCGCCATTCCTCCCTTCCAGCAGGCGCCGGGAGGCAAAGCTGCCCGCGCCGCTGGAGAGCAGCATAAGAAAGATGACCACGGTGAGGGCATAGACCGGATGCCCCAGGAAAAGCACAAAGCGCTGGATAAAGGCGATCTCAACCAGAATGTAGCCGAGTCCAATGGCGATGAAGTAGGTGAGCGAAGGCAGGTTCGCAAGGCTGGAGTTCCCCTGAAGCGCCAGCGGCAGCACCAGGAAGAGCAGCACAGCCAGAATGGAAACCACCAGCACCACTCCCAGGATGACCAGCCCAACGTTGACCTTCCAGTCGATGCCCTGATCGCTGCGCGTGTTCCAGACCTGCTCCGGCTTCAGGTTGAAAAAGAAGAATGGAGAGTTATCGGTCACGGGACTGACGTCGTAGGCATAGCCACGGGCAAACTTCCACGGATCACGCGACAGAATCAGATCGTGGAAGGGCTGATTGCCCGCCGCCAGAGCTGCATCCGCGGAAAAGGGCGCGTAAAGCAGCGCCAGATTCGGATACCGCGAAAGGTGCGCCAGCACCGCCTGTTCTTCGGCGGGCGTGAAGGCCGACTTTTTCGCCAGCACGGTAACCGGACGTCCGTCGGTGTTCAGTGGACCGTCGGAAACAATAATGAAGTGCGAGGGAAGGTCATCGTGGATGCCGGAAAGGCGCAACGCCTCCATGGCAACCGAGACCACGCGCAGCGCCTCGCGTGGCTGCTTGAACTCCCAGCGCGTAATCGCAAGGAATCCGTCGGGCTTGAGATGGTCAAAGTACTCGCGGAAAGCTTCCAGCGTATAAAGATTGTTCTCGCTGAGGGCAAAGGCGCCCGCTGCGGTGGAGGCCCATGTATCGACGAGTGTCATCTGCAGAACGTCGAACCGGTCCTGGCTGCTGCGAACCCACGAGCGGCCATCGCTCACGTGAATGTGAACGTCGGGCCTATCGTAGAGATGCTGGGCAAAATCGGAAAACCGCCCGCGCATCACGTTGTTGACGATGATGGGATTGATCTCGATGCCGGTGACCGTCGAGTTTCCGCTCGCGATCGCGCGCATCACGTCCACTCCACCGCCGGGTCCAATGATGGCGTAGTTGCCATTGGGGCGGAGCACGTTGGCCGCCGAAGGCGCCGCGGAAAACAGATTTTGCCTCGACTCGGGCCGCAGGTGCTTCGGATCGTCGGACATGATGTAGGTGCTTGCGTCTGCATCGATCACGATGACCTTCGCTCCACCCTGCTCGTTCACCTCAATGCGGGAGATGGCATTCCACCGGGCATACAGCACCCACGCCGGATCGCGGAACATCCCCTTGGCGTAAACAATATCGATGAATTTTCCTGAACGGTTGGCGATTCCAAGCGCCGCAAACAGCACTGCCACGGAAACCCCCAGCACGCGATAGCCGGAGCCTTCCGCCCACAATGCGGCGGCAGCGGCCATGGCGGCCGCAGCCAAAACGATTGCGTTGGGAGCTCCCATGGTGTTCAGCAGGGGTACCACCGCAAGGCAGGCCAGCGCCGCGCCGGTCAAATCGAAGGCATAAAGCTGCGCAATGCCCTCCGTGCGCCGGGCAAAGAGCACGGAGAGAAACAGTCCCGTCAGAAAGAAGGGAACCGCCGAAACCAGATAGATGAC
>DASZRZ010000375.1:0-7581 GCA_035548935.1 Terriglobales bacterium | reverse complement strand
CAGGCGGCAGCCGCTTCAAGTCCACCACCCCCTCAGGCGGCATCTCCCGCTGCGGGTGGCGCACCCAGCGCGCTCGCCGACGAGCTGATGAAGAGCGGACGCAAGTGGGGACGCTCGTCCGTAGCGGCGGAAAACAATTATCGAAGAAAAAAGGGCATGCCGCTTCTCACCGATGCAGACGCGGCGTACCTTATCGGAGAGGAAGCCCCTGCCGCAGCAGCTCCGGCGGCGGCAGCGACGGCATCGCCCGCTGCCGCGGCAGCGGCGCGTCCGGCGGCGGTGGCCACGGCGGCTCCTCCCCTGCGTCGCGACGGCGAGGCGGTCAAGTACGTGGGAACTCCGGCGGTCGGAACCTCGCAGGCAGCGGCAGCCGGAGGCGTGGGTACCGCAGGCCCAACGCATTCCGAGATCAACATCCGTCGCCGCCGGCTGGCATGGACCGCGGTTGCTGCCTTCCTGGCAACCTGGCTGATCGCATTCTTCCGCTTCTTCCTGCCGCGAACCCTGTTTGAGCCCAGCACGGTCTTCAAGATTGGTTATGCCTCCGACTACGGGCTTGGGGTGGATACCAAGTGGCAGCAGAAGTTCCGCATCTGGGTGGACCGCACTCCCGACCGGCTCTTCGTAATCTATGCGCGCTGCACTCACCTTGGGTGTACGCCCGACTGGAAGCCGAGCGAAAACAAATTTAAATGCCCCTGCCACGGCAGTGGATACGACAGCGAAGGGATTAACTTTGAAGGACCGGCTCCACGTCCGATGGATCGGGCCCACGTCGAGATAGCACCGGACGGCCAGATCGTCGTGGATACCAGCAGGCTCTACGCATGGCCCAAGGGACAGACGACTCAGTTTGAAGACCCGGGAGCGTTTGTCTCGGTTTAGTACGCCCGCAACGCGGTGGTGAGGAACTTATGGCCGAAGAAGAAAAACCGAAGAACGGGAATGGCAAGAAGGGCACGGCAATCCTGGATCGAATCAAGGATGACGTCACCGCACTGAAGACGGAGCTTCCGCAGAAGGCGAAGGAACAGGTTGAGGGTCTGAAAGATCCCACTAAGACCCAGGTCTTCACCTCGATCTTCCGCCATAAGCACGACGAAACCCCGCGCAATCGCGCACTGGGCGTGCTCTCCAACGTGTTCCTGCACCTGCACCCGGCCAAGATCAACCGCGACGCGGTGCGCTACAGCTACACATGGGGCATGGGCGGAATCACCTTTTACCTTTTCATTGTGCTCACCTTCACCGGCACCATGCTGATGTTCTATTACCACCCGTCGAAGGTGCAGGCATTCCGCGACGTTCTGTACCTGGAAAATGACGTTCCCTTCGGCAAGCTGTTGCGCAACATGCACCGCTGGGCTGCTCACCTGATGGTGATTGCCGTCGAGCTGCATATGTTCCGGGTGTTCCTCACCGGCTCTTACAAAAAGCCGCGCGAGTTCAACTGGAGTGTCGGCGTAATCCTGCTGGTGCTGACGCTGCTGCTGTCGTTCACCGGATATCTGCTTCCCGACGATCAGCTCGGTTTCTGGGCGGTAACCGTAGGAACCAACATGGCGCGCGCAACGCCTCTGCTGGGCCACGAAGGTCCCTTCGGCTCGCAGCTGGGCATGACGCCTTATAACGACGTTCGTTTTGGCCTGCTGGGCGGCTCCATCGTGGATGCCAATGCCCTGCTGCGGGCCTATATATGGCACTGCATTGCGATTCCCATCATCGCGTCGGTGTTCATGATTGTGCACTTCTGGCGGGTTCGTAAGGACGGAGGCATTTCCGGCCCGGCTCCCGTCATGTTGACGTCGGAAGCCGACAAGCGGCGTCCCAGCGCAAGGGCGGCGGGGTAAATATATGGATCTACATCAGCTTTGGCAGATCGCAGCCACCCCGGACAACATTCCGATCGTGGCATTGTTGCCCCTGGTGGTCTTCTATTCCTGGCTGGCTTTCAGCCAGGGACGGGACAACGACGAGCTTATCGAAAAGCTCGAAGCCGACCCCGCGCTGGCCAAGACCCATCACCGCAAGACGTTTCCATGGCGTCCGGGATGGCAAAAGGAGATCCATGTCTGGCCCTTCCTTTTGCGCGTGGAGTTCCTGGCCGCAATCATCGTAACCGTCATCCTGATGGTGTGGTCGATCACGTTGAACGCTCCCCTTGAGGAGCCCGCCAATCCCAACCTCACCATGAATCCCTCCAAAGCGCCGTGGTATTTCCTCGGCTTGCAGGAGATGCTGGTCTACTTCGACCCATGGATCGCCGGAGTGCTCATGCCCGGGCTCATCATCGGCGGCCTGATCGCAATTCCCTACATCGACACCAACCCGCTGGGCAGCGGCTACTACACGCTGAAACAGCGTAGATTCTCCATTGCCACCTTCTTCTTCGGATTCGTGATCCTGTGGGTCACCATGATCATCATCGGAACGTTTATTCGTGGACCGGGATGGCAGTGGTTCTGGCCGGGGCAGGTGTGGGATCACAACCGGCTGGTCTATGAGGTCAACCGCGACCTGCACGAGCAGCTCAACACGTTCCTGCCGGCTGCCCTGCAGATATCGTCCACCCTGGCAAAGGGCATCTTCGGTGCTCTGGTCGTCGGCGGATACTTCGTACTTGGGGGCGGGCTCGCCCACCATCTTTTCCGGCGGCACATGCGCAAGGATTACGAACGCATGAGCCTTTTGCAGTATTCCACCACAATGTTTTTTCTGCTGACCATGGTGGCGCTCCCCATCAAGATGGCGCTGCGGCTGGCGCTGCACATCAAGTACATATGGGTAACCCCGTGGTTCAACGTTTAGTTCATAGATTGGCGATCAAGCGGTAGAAAGCAGGAGGATAAGGCCCGTGGCCGAGCAACCGATCCCCGAGCAAGACCCGGTAACCAGCAAGTCCTACGCATTGCACTATCTGATTGCGATGGCGCTGTTAATCGGGA
The DNA here is from genome assembly GCA_035548935.1 of Terriglobales bacterium. Classification (GTDB taxonomy): domain Bacteria; phylum Acidobacteriota; class Terriglobia; order Terriglobales; family Acidobacteriaceae; genus DASZRZ01. The sequence goes on along the minus strand of DASZRZ010000375.1, from coordinate 4,636 downwards.
CGCTTTTATGGGCCCTGTGGGACGAAGCCTACGGTCAGCGTCCGTGGAAAAAGTACCAGGCCGAGTTCCGCACGCGGTACACGAGTTACCTGCGCAAGGTGCGGGCGCAGTCGGCCACATCGGAAAAGGACCTGCAGGGCTCCGGCGAGTACCGCGAGCTGAGCGCCGGGTATGAACGCTTGAGAAAGGCTACCGAGGCCCGGCGGCTTGAGATTCAGAAGCAGCTTGCCGCCCGCAACGCCGACATACAGGCGGTGCAGGAGGTCTTTACCGACAAGCGCGCCTACGTGAACTACCTCACCTATGAGCTGGAAAATGAGACTACGTCCAAGGGCAAGCAAAGCAAGCAGCACGAGTTGGACGAGTACAAGAACAAAAAGTCCGAGGTCAGGTTTCCCGATGGCAGCCGCAAGGAATACACCTTCCCACAATTGGAGGAGACCTACACCGCGCTCAAGGAGGAGAAGACAAAGCTCTCCGCCGAACTCGGCGAACTGCTGAAGCCAGTTACCGAGGCGCGCGCCAAACTCGATGCATGGACGGCGGAACACCTGGTAACCCTCACCCCGTCCCAGTTGGCCGGCCTGCAAAGCAAAACCGAGGGCATGGGATCGGCGATCCACCAGATCAATGTGGCCGATGCCAATATTGTTGACCGTTGTGAATCCTGCCATCTAGGGGTACGCGAGCCGGTAAAAATCACCCAGGCCTCCATGACCTTGCCCGGAGCCAAGGCTCCGGATCAATACGCGCGTGCCTTCGTCAGTCATCCCGATCCGGATCTGCTCAAAGTGCATGATCCCGAGGTCTTCGGCTGCTCCACCTGCCACCAAGGCAATGGCCGCGCTACCGTCAGCGTGGAGAAGGCTCATGGCAAGTACGAGCATTGGGTATGGCCGATGTTCTCCAAAGGCAACGTAGAAGCCGGATGCCAGACCTGCCATTCGGGCGACATGGTGTTGCGCACCACCGATGGCTCAGGATCGCTCATCAGCGAGGGAAAATTTCTCTTCCGGCAGCGCGGCTGCAATGGATGCCACCGCTATGAGGGCTACGACCGCGAACCGGAAGAGTTGCTGAATGTGGCGCAGCAGATCAAGCAGATGGAGACCCAGCAGAAGGAGAATATGCGCCAGGCCTCCTTCGCCATGAAGGAAGCAGATAACTCCAACACCTCGCGGGAAGAAGCGGCAATGCTCAATACCCGCGCCGAGGCGCTCCGGGTGGAGAACAGCCGCATTGCCGGACGTATCGAACAGGCTGACCTGCGCAGCAAGAGCCTTCTGCAGGACATGAAGAAGATCGGACCGGATTTGAAAGAGGTCCGCGCCAAGCTGAATAAAAACTGGATTCCCGTGTGGCTGCACAAGCCAACCGACTTCCGTCCCACCACCAAGATGCCAAACTTCCGTCTGAGCGACGATCAGGTAAAGTCCATCTCGGCCTATCTGTGGCAAACCGCGCTCAAAGACCCGCTGCCCAAGGCTCCGGCGGGCGACGCGGCTCATGGCAAGGAGCTTTTTGAAACGCGCGGCTGTCTCGCCTGCCATTCCATCACCAATGACGGCGAAACCATGGGCGGAGACTTCGCGGCCAACCTCAGCCGCGTGGGCGAGAAGGCGAACTACGACTACATCTTCCGCTGGATTAAAGACCCCCGGGTCCGCACCCGTCCGTATTGTCCTTACGAAAAGAAGGACATCGGTCCCGAAGACTATGCGAAGAAGGGCCTGCCCTACGTCTTCGATCTGCAGCACAGCCAGTGCCCCAACGACGGCCACGAACTCCTGGTGCAGCAGCAGACCGTAATGCCTGACCTCCGCCTGAGCGATCCCGACGTGGCCGATATCGCCACCTATCTGATGACGCGCAAGACGAAGGAGCCGGGCTCCTACGCCGAGGCAGCCTATCTCGACGATCCCAAACTTAAAGAAGAGGGAAAGAAGTGGGTGCAACACTTTGGCTGTGCCGGATGCCATGAAATCTCCGGCATGGAAGATGAAGGGCGCATCGGTACCGAGTTGACCAAGGAGGGCAGCAAGCCCATCGAACGTCTCGACTTCGCCATGCTCACGCAGGTGGCCGAACGCGGCGATCGTGAGCCCATTCAGGATCCCATCGCAAGAGAGCGCCTGCCGGAAGGCCCGGCAAAGGGCCCCTGGTATGACCACAAGGGATTTTTTGAACACAAGCTGGCGCAGCCCAATATCTACGACACCGGCAAAATCAAGCCGGAGAGCGAAAAGCTGCGCATGCCCGATCCCCACCTGACAAAGGAACAGGTTCGGGCACTGACCACCTTCCTGCTGGGCAGTCAGGACAGCTCCCTGCCGTTGAATTACCAATACAACCCGCAGGACGCCCGGCGCGATATTCAGGAAGGCTGGTGGCTGGTCCGCAAATACAATTGCGTGGGATGCCATCAGTTTTCTCCCGGCCAGAAGACGGCGCTTGAGAGTCTGCCCCGCTACCGCGAAACTCCCGAAGCCCTTCCTCCCAAGCTGTTGACCGAGGGAGCGCGTGTGGATCCCGAGTGGCTGCTGCGGTTCCTGTCGAATCCCGCGCTGAGCACCACGGATACGCATCGCAACGGCGTAAGGAGCTATTTGCAGGTGCGGATGCCGACGTTCTATTTCTCGGAAAATGAGCTGCGCAAGCTCGTCCGGTTCTTTCAGGCAATGTCGCAACAGCCAATGCCTTACATCCCCGAGCGGCAGGAGATGCTTACGGCCAAAGAAGTGGACATGGCGCGGGCGCTCTTCAGCAGTCAGGCGGCGCCCTGCCTGAAATGCCATGCCACCGGCGATCCCGCGCACGACCGCACGGCCACCGCGCCGAACTTCCTTATGGTGAAGGAGCGGTTGAAGCCGGGCTGGGCGGAGCGCTGGCTGCTCGATCCCCAGGCCATCAGTCCGGGGACGGCGATGCCATCAAATCTTTTCCGCAAGGAGAGCGAGCATTGGGTCTTTTCCGGTCCGGTACCCGACTCCTTCAAGGGATACGAGAAGGACCAGCACAAACTTCTGGTGCGGTATCTGTTCCAGCTCACGCCCGAGGAGCAACGCCGCGTGTCCGCTGGAATGCCGCGGAGTTCACCTTCCGCTGCCGCAAGACCTGCGCGCCGTCAGCCCAACTCGGCGAAAAAATCCGCGCCGGAACCAAGTACACTCGCCGGGCGTGGTGCTTCGAGGTAGAATGTACAGTTTGGCTACGCGGCTCGCCTCGTACTGTCATGTGGCGTTAGCCCGTGCATTCAGTTTGGAAGCCCGAAAGTTTGGAAACTAGATCTTGAAAAACTAAATCGAAGAGAGAGGCTGTAATCATGAAACACCGGCATAAACTCCCCTACTTAACCGTACTTGCTCTCGCAAGTCTCATGCTGTTTTCCGCCTGTAGCAAGAAAGAAGCCGAGAACACCGAGCAGCAGACCTCGCAGCCGGCGCAATCAGCAGCTACGTCCGCCCCCATCGATCCCGCCACGGTGGCCAGCGTTTCCGGGACTGTGAAGTTTACGGGCACCGCACCCAAGCCGGTCAAGATCGATATGAGCCAGGATCCGGGATGCAAGGGCACCAACAACTCCGAGGTCATTGTGGTGGATGGCGGCAATCTGGCGAACGCATTCGTCTATGTAAAAGACGGCCTTGGCGACCGCACCTTCCAGCCGCCCGCGACCGAGGTTGAACTCGATCAGGAAGGCTGCCAGTATCATCCCCATGTACTTGGGCTGATGACCGGACAGACTCTGGAAATCAAGAACGAGGACACCACCACCCATAACGTTCACCCCACGCCCCGCGAGAACCGCGAGTGGAATGAATCCCAGCCAGCCAAGGCTCCTGATATCAAAAAGCAGTTTGCCCGCGAAGAGATTCTGATGCCGGTAAAGTGCAATCAGCATCCCTGGATGAAGATGTACATCAGCGTCGTAAAGCACCCCTTCTTCGCCGTGACCGACAAGAGCGGCAAGTTTGAGCTCAAGGGCCTGCCGCCGGGTGAGTACACCATCGCCGTGGTTCATGAGAAACTTGGAGAGCAGACCCAGAAGATTACGGTCGCTGCCAAGGACTCCAAAACCGTGGACTTCAGCTACCCTGCCCCGGGTGGCGCTGGCGACTAGCAGCATTCAGGAACAGTGCGGGCTGCCGGATGGTGGCCCGCGCTGGTTCCGATTTCAGGATAGGAGTTGGGCCCTGACGTCTCACAGCACACCCTATAACCGGTCGCATCACGTGTTCGCCACATTTGTTGCCGGCACCACATTCCTGCTGCTGATTGCGGGAGCCCTGGTGACCAGCAACGATGCCGGACTCGCGGTGCCGGACTGGCCTACCTCATTCGGGTCCTTCGCTATGCCCCGCATGGTAGGAGGGGTGCTCTATGAACACGGGCACCGCATGATCGCCGCTCTGACCGGCCTTCTCACCATCGCCCTTGCGGTATGGACGAGGCTGGCCGACCGGCGTGGTTGGATGCGAAAGCTGGCCTGGGCGGCGCTGGGCACCATCGTAGCCCAGGGCATTCTCGGCGGCATGACCGTGCTGCACTTTCTCCCTCCCGCGATCTCCACGGCTCATGCCCTGGTGGGACAGACATTCTTCTGCATTGCGGTATCGATCGCGCTGTTCACCTCGCG
>DASZRZ010000374.1:0-3563 GCA_035548935.1 Terriglobales bacterium | reverse complement strand
CTACAGGGACGCCGCCGTAACGGGCCGGCTCCTTTTTCAAACCGGCAATCTCTTTGCTCAGGACGCTGCCGGTGGCGGCGGTATAGTCCTGCATTTTGCGGACTGTGCCCCCATAGGAGTAAAGGCTGACCTCGTCGAAGTCGCTGAATGCGCCGATGAGGGCGGAGAGAGTTTTTCGAACTTTGTCCCATTCCACCTGAGACATGCCCAGGTCAATGACTACCGAAGCCGAAAGCGGGAAGGGATCGCTGGTGAAGTAACTGATGCTTTGTTCGGTCCCGTCTTCGTAGAGGGTGAAGTCCTTCCGCAGGAGTCCGGGAACCAGTTGGCCCTGTTCGTCCTTTACGGTGACGGGGACATGGACAAAGTTGACGTTCTTTGTAAGCAGGAAGAGGTCTTCCCGGCCCCCGGAAACTTTTTCATCCGAGGATGCGGGAGGCTGAGCAGGCGGGGGCGCGGATTCCCCAGCGCCCTGACCGTCCGGACTGCCCGGAAAGTCGCCGTCACCTGGAGTATTGCGCGGCGAAACCCTGGGACTCGGTAGCGCGCTGGGAGGTTTGCTCGCCGAGGGCGCATCAAGGCCGGGATTCTGTTCCTGGGAACCCTGAGCGGGGACGGGTGACGGAGTGACCAGCATGTACGCGATTGCCGCGAGGGCCAGAAGCGAAGTGGACTTAAGGTGAGGCATCTTCGATATGGTGTTGGCCGCAGCCACTGTTTTTCGTATGAGTTCACGCATTGGCGCAACCTGCTTCCCGAACCGGGGTTGAGTCACTAGAGCCTTTGCAAGCGTCTAATGGATTAGAATAACTCGATTGGGAAGGGTTTCAGAAGTTATATGCAGTTTCGGGTGAATCCCTCGTCTTCGTTAATCCTTCGCATGCTTCTGTGCGCTTTATGGGCCGCCCTGTTTGTGCCGCTCCTTCCGGCGCAAGAGCCCGCTACGGAGTCCCGCGACAGCAACATTGAAACCTTCAAAGTTGACGTTAACGTGGTCAATTTGTTCTTCAACGTCAAAGATAAGCGCGGAGCCCTGATTCCCTCATTGAACCGCGAACAACTGGAAGTTTACGAAGACGGCAAACCGCAGACCATCAAATACTTCAATGCCGAAAGCGATCTTCCTCTTACGCTCGGCCTTCTGCTGGATACCAGCTTGAGCCAGGAGCAGGTGCTGGCGAGCGAGAAGCAGGTGGCGGCGTCGTTTCTTCGCGAGGTACTAAGGCCGAAGGACCTGGCCTTTCTGATCAGCTTCGACGTGAATGTAGATCTGCTGCACGACTACACCAACTCGAATGACGAGCTGCGCTCCGCTTTGAGCCGCGCCCGCGTGAACAGCGGCGGTGGAGGAGGTTCGCTTCCCGGGATGGGAGGAGGTCCGTTTCCGGGTTCTTCGATTCCAAGGGGTACATTGCTCTTCGACGCGATTTATCTGGCCGGATACGAGAAGCTCGCCAGCGAAGTGGGCCGCAAGGCGATGATTATTCTTACCGACGGCGGAGACCAGGGAAGCAAGATGGGGGTGCAGGATGCCATTGAGGCCGCGCAGAAGGCGGATGCGGTTGCTTACGTCATTCTGATCGCCGATCGCGGATTTTACGGCGGCCTGGGCTACACCGGCGACCGGGATATGAAGAAGCTGGCGGAAGCCTGCGGAGGACGGGTGATTGAGGTGGGCAATAAGCCGGAAAAGCTACGCGAAGCCTTCGACCAGATCGCGTCCGAACTTCGCAGCCAGTACAACATCGGTTACACACCCACGAATAACAAGGCGGATGGCACCTTCCGGCGCGTGGAAATCCGCCCTAAATCCAAAGACTACCGTGTGCAGGCCCGCACGGGGTACTTCGCCCACGGCAGCAAGAGCCCCGAAGCCGGCAACCGCGAAACCAAACGTCGTTAGTTCAACCGGAATTCAGCAATCGTCAGCGTCAAATCAGTAGCCGCGAAAGCGCGCCTGATGTGGCTTGCGCTATTGTTTAGGAGAGTAGTATCCCCTTCGCGTGCGAACCTTGAGGTCCTTTTTGGTGCCGGACTTGATCTCGATGGAGCGGAAGTGGCCGTCGCTGAGGAAGTCGGCGGGGTGGTACGCCATGGCGTACTGGCTGCGCAACTCATCCTGAATATCGGTAAAGGCGTTGGCTACGTCCTCGATTTTGTAGGGGAAGAAGGCCCGGCCGCCAGTGGCCTCGGCCATTCTTTCCAGAACTTTGTCTCCCTTTAACTTCACACCGCTAACGTTGGTGCTGATGGCGTAAACGATGACCTCGGCGCGTTGCGCCATGTCGATGGCCTCTTCGCGGGTCACGCGGCTCTGATTGTCTTCGCCATCGCTCAGCAGGATGATGGCCCGGCGGGTTGGTCCGGTCTCGCTGGTTTTCATCAGCTTGTCACGGCAGGCGAAGAATACGGCGTCATAGAGGGCTGTGCCACCTCCGGGACGCAGGAGGCGCACGCCCTGGGAGAGTTTTTCCGTGCTGTCGGTGAAGTCCTGCGTTACCTCGGCGGTGGTGTCAAAGCCCAGGACAAAGGCGCGATCGGAGCGAGGACGCACGATCTGATTGAGAAACTCAATGGCGGATTCCTGTTCGAACTTGAAACGGTCGCGAATGGAATTGCTGGCGTCCACCAGCAGACCCACCCGTAAAGGCAGATCGGTTTCGCTGCGGAAGTTCACAATCGAGGTGGGCGGCTTACGGTCGTCGAGAACGTCGAAGTCGGTTTTGGAAAGATTCTTTACGAAATGGCCGCGCTTGTCGGTAACGGTGAAGATAACGTTGACCTCATCGACGCTCTTGCGGATGGTCTCAAGCGGCTCTTCGGATGCCTGATCGGCTGAGCCTTGTCCTGCTGAGCTCTTTCCCGCAGGACCAGTTTGCGTCGAGGGCTGGGCCGGTTTGCCGTCCGCTGCCGCGGGAGCGGACGAGGACGTCGCAGAACCGGCGCCGCTTTCGCTGGCGGGTTTGACCGGGGCTGCCTCAGGGGGCTTGGCCGCAGGCGCCGCCGGAGGCTCGGGTGGAGGCTTGGGGGTTGAAGACTGACGCCGCTGCTCAATCGTCGCCGAGGGCGCCGAGGGGAGTTGCTCCTGCGGGCTGGCACTGGCGGCTACAGCCAGGGCCATGGCAACCACCGGAATTATGGAATAAGCTTCGCGAACCCTCATTGGATTTCATTATATTCGCAGGCGCAGCGGGCTGTCCGTGGCGGTTCAGAGTCTGTCTTTTCCTTTAAATTTTTACTTTTTCTTTTCTTATTCCGAGGGCCCCTGCTCAGGTTTTTCCTGTTTGAGCAGTTGCAGGAAGGCACTCAGCTCTTCGGGCAGGTCGCGGCGGAATGACAGTGGCACGCCGGTGCGCGGATGGGTCAGTTCAATGGCGGCGGAGTGAAGAAAATTTCTGCCGGGAGCAGGCAGCGGAGGGAACTCCTGCTTCTGGCGGCCAAGTCCCCTGCCCTGTTGGAAGGGCTGAGTTTCGGCGCGCAGCAGTCGCGGAGCCCCGTAGAGGGTGTCGCCTACAACGGGATGTCCGAGCGAGGAAAGGTGGACGCGTATCTGGTGGGTGCGT
>DASZRZ010000373.1:0-6705 GCA_035548935.1 Terriglobales bacterium | reverse complement strand
AGCGGTTGCCGTTGCGGAGCCTTTACCGGACATATTCCTGCCGCCACTGCCGGCCACTGATTTGGATCCCGGGAAAATGCTCGGCATCAATGGGTCGCTCAGTAACGGATCTTTAAGTAATGGGTCGTTAAGTAACGGATCAGCGAATAATGGATCGGCCCATGCCCCAATTTATACCAGCGCCGATTTAAACGAGGCGCTGGCGATCGTGCGCCATCTGGATCCGCCGGGAGTAGCCTGCCGCGATCTGCGCGAGTGCCTGCTGGTGCAGTTGGATCATCATCGCAGGCTGCATGCGAATCGGATGGCGAAGGGGCAGAACGGAAGCTCCGACGAGGTGCTCGCGGACGCCATCAGCATCATTGGCGAGCATCTGCGGTTGCTGCAAAACAAGCAGTTCCGCGAGATCGCCAAGGCCATGAACCGGCCCCTGGAATCCGTGATGCTGGCGATGGACTACGTTAAGACGCTCGATCCCAAGCCTGGTCTGCGCTACAACCAGGTTGAGCCGCGATTGATCGAACCCGATGTGGCTTTTGTGAAGCAGGGTGATGAGTACATCGTGATCTTCAACGATGAAGATGTGCCGCAGCTCAGGCTCAACACCGGCTACAAGAAGCTGCTGAATCGCGAGACCTCCGAAAAAGACGTTCGCAATTACGTAAAAGAGCGCTACAAGTCGGCCATGCAGCTGATCAAAAACATCGAGCAGCGGAAGCAGACGATCATGAAGGTCTGCTATTCGATTGTTACGCGGCAGTTTGACTTCCTGGAAAAAGGGATCGATCAGCTCAAGCCCATGATGATCAAGGAGGTTGCGGAGGAGATTGGAGTGCATCCCTCCACCGTGAGCCGGGCCGTGGCCAACAAATATGCTCATACCGCGCAGGGAGTGTTCGAGCTCCGCTATTTCTTCAGCGAGAGCGTGCAGGGGCCGGATGGCGGAAACACCTCCCTGCTTATCCTGAAGCGGCGGGTGAAGAAGCTGATTGAAGAGGAGGACTCATCCCGGCCACTTACGGATGAGCAAATCACACGTATTCTGCAGTCACAAGGGATTCAGGTGACCCGCCGCACGGTGGCCAAGTATAGGGAAGACATGAAGATTCCCAGTACGCACCAGCGCCGGGTGAAAGCGTAAGCGCACTCTTCCGCAGTGCGAGGAGGTGAGAAGGGGCAATTGAAACAGCCCTGCGAACCATTCAAAAAATCCATACATCTCCGGTTGTAAGCGGTTCAAGTTGCACAAACCTCCGGATACAATCCGGAGAAGTAGTTCACCATAGGCACTTGCAGTGAATCCGCCGCATTCCGCTGCTTCAGGACTTAGTCCGAAGGGGGCGCAAATGAACGTGGAATATACCGGTAGGCAGTACGCTATTTCTCCCGCCATCCGCACGCAGATCGATCAGGGTCTTGCCAAACTCACCAAAATACTCGGAAATAATTTTGAAGCGCACGTAATTCTTTCGGTCGAAAAGTACCGTTGCGTCTCGGAAGTGACCATTGCGGCGCGCAGTCATACCTTTGTAGGGCTGGCGGAATCGACGGATATGTCGGTTGCGGTGGGGGAGGCCCTCGACCGTATCGAGCGCCAGGCAGTGAAGTACAAGGCTCGTGTCCGCGCGAAGAAGCGGCAGGCGCGCAAGAAGTGGGTGGCGGAGGCGCCAGCGGAGGGCATGCAGATGGCGATGAGCGCCTCGGCAGCGGCTTCCGTTCCGATGATCGTGCACTCTTTTCCTTCCATATCCCGCACTACGGACGCTCATATCCGGCGTGCTCCCGACTCCGTGGCGCTGCGGCCCATGACGCTGGAAGAGGCGGTGAAGGAGGCGGAGTTCCGGGACCGGGAGGTATTTGTTTTCCGCGATCCTGCCGGCCGGGTGAAGGTCCTGCACCGGACACGCGATGGCAGGATGGAGCTGATCGAAGCACCCTAATTCAGCCGTTAGCTCAGTCGTTTGGCAGTTCAGCGCCAGGTGGCGGATCGAGAATCGGCCGTACGGTTTAAGGGGCACGGTCAACGTGCCCCTTGGCGTCTGCCGTGAACCCTGTCATTTCAGTACAGCGTTCGGAGTACTACATTGGGACAGGGTTCCGCTGTCATTAACAATGGGTTACGATTTCACTGAATGAGACAGGTCAAGAGCGGTACAAGCAAGAAGGCAGCGAGTAAGAAGACATCGCAACCCGCGAAAACGGCTCCCACCAAACGCGTACGGCGTCCCGAACTGGTTGTAATTACGGGGATGAGTGGTTCCGGTAAGGCCACAGTCCTGAAAGCCTTCGAGGACCTTGGCTACTACTGCGTCGATAACCTGCCGGTGGCCTTGATTGCGCGATTCGCGGAGCTGTTGACGCAATCCTCGGAGACGGAGCGGGCGGCGCTTGTAGTGGATGTGCGTGAGGGGGAGCGGTTTGAGCAGCTCCCCGTGATTCTCAAAGGGGTCAAGAAGCTTCTCCACACCACGGTGGTGTACCTCGAAGCGACCGACGAGTCTCTGCTGAGGAGATACAGCGAGACCCGGCGTCCGCATCCTTTGGGCGCTTCGGCCCCGGTAAAAGCGGCGTTGGCCGCGGAGCGCAAGCGTCTGCGCCCCATTTCAGCGATTGCCGATGTAACCATCGATACCACCAAGTTCAATGTGCATGAACTGCGCCGCCACATTGAGCAGCGCTTCCACCAGCAGGGAATCGATAAGGGCATTCTGGTTTCCTGCATCAGCTTTGGTTACCGGCATGGAGTTCCCGAGGAAGCCGATCTGGTCTTCGACGTTCGATTTCTGCCGAACCCGCACTTCATCCCGGAGTTCAAACCGCTTACGGGACGCCATCCCAAAGTCGCAAAGTACATCCGTTCCTTTCCGCAGACGCAGGAGTTCATTAACCGTATTTCCGAGCTGCTGGTGTATCTGCTGCCGCACTACATCAAGGAAGGGAAGAGTTATCTTACGATTGGATTCGGCTGCACCGGCGGCCAGCATCGCTCGGTTTTCATAACCGAAGAGGTGACAAAACGCCTGAAAAAAAGCGGTTACGATGTAAAACCCATCCACCGCGACAGTCCACGGTGAGGCCAGGAGCTTGTTCGTCCAGCAGGAGACCGCCTTTCCACCTTTTTGGTAATGCGGCAGAACCTTAATCTACGGTTAAAATAGCTGCTTGCCCCAGCCTCCACTCCAATCCGGCTTGCCTGCGCGGGCAAGAGCATGAGTCCATTCACGCGGCTGCTGCGGTATGTGCGTCCATACTGGGTGCAACTGCTGGCTTCCGTGGCGCTCATGTCGCTGGTGGGCCTGTTGGATGCATTCCGTATTCTGTTGATTGGTCCAATCTTTGACCGGGTGCTGCACCCTGCGTCGCAATCGCGCAATATCCTGTTGTTTACGATTCCGGGAACGGACCACTCCATTTATCTGCAGCAGTTCATTCCGGAGCGCTTTACCAATGCGTGGACCATTGTCGCGATTGCCCTGGTGGGCGCAACCCTCTTGAAGGGTATCGCCGATTATCTGGGAACCTACCTGGTGAATTATGCCGGCTTCGGGATGATCACCGACCTCAGGGACAACCTGTACAACGCGGTTCTGCGGCGCTCGGTTTCCTTTTTCTCCAAGCACAGCACGGGAACCTTGCTCTCCACGCTGATTAACGATATTGAGCGCGTGCAGTTTGCCATGTCGTCGGTTTTGGCGGAGTTTCTGCAGCAGTTTTTCATCCTGATCTTTACGGCGGGTGTGGTGATTGTGCTGGGCGGAAAGCTCGCCTGGGTACTGCTGCTCTTCGTTCCGTTCATTGTGTTTTCCGCCGTGCGCGTCGGGCGCCGGGTGCGGCAAACCACTCGCAAAGGACAGGACCGGCTGGCCGAGATTCATAACATTCTGCACGAAACCATTACGGGCAATCGCATCGTAAAGGCCTTCGGAATGGAGTTATGGGAGGCGCTGCGCTTTCGCGGCGCGGCCGCGCGACTGTTCCGCGCCAATCTGCGTTCAGTGCGGGCGGCAGCCCTGAGTTCTCCGCTGATGGACACTTTTGGGTCCATCGCCATTGCGCTGTTGCTGCTGATGGGCCGCGATCACATCAAGGCCAACGTGTTTACCGCGGGCAGCTTTCTAGCGTTCATTGTCGCCGTCTTCAAGCTCTACGATCCGGTGCGGAAGTTCGCGCTTTTTTACAACAACTTCCAGCAGGCGATTGGAGCCTCTTCCGCCATCTTCAACTTTATCGATTCCGAGGATGATGTCCGGGAGAAGCCGCGCGCCAAGACGCTGGGGTCCTTCAGCAAAAGCATCCGGTTCGAGAATGTCCATTTTGCCTACGATGCCGAGTCCCGCCCGATATTGTTCGACATCAACCTGGAGATTCGCCGCGGGGAGGCCGTTGCATTGGTGGGATCGAGCGGCGCCGGAAAGACGACCCTGGTGCACCTGATCCCCCGGTTCTTCGACGTGACCGAAGGCCGCCTGCTGATCGATGGAAACGATGTGCGCGATATCAGCGTGGCGTCGTTACGGGCGCAGATTGGAATCGTGACCCAGGAAACGGTTCTGTTCAACGACACGGTGCGCAACAACATTGCGTATGGCCAGCCGCATGTGCCGATTTCCGCGGTGCATAAAGCGGCGGAGGCGGCGCTGGCCGACGGCTTTATCTCCGAGCTTCCGGAAGGCTACGACACGGTGATTGGAGAGCGCGGGGTAAGACTCTCGGGCGGCGAACGTCAGCGTATCGCGATTGCCCGGGCTTTGCTCAAGAACGCTCCCATCCTCATCCTCGACGAAGCCACTTCCGCTCTGGATGCGGAATCGGAGTCCCTGGTTCAGCGCGCGCTGGCCAACCTGATGGTGGGCCGGACGGTGGTGGTGATCGCCCATCGGCTGTCCACGATCAGGCGGGCGGACCGCATCGTGGTGATTGAGGGCGGAACGGTAAGCGATATCGGCTCGCATGAAGACCTCATGACGCGCCTGGGCACCTACCGCCGACTGTATGACTTGCAGTTTATCGATGTCGATCCACCGAAGGTGAGTTCCCAGTAGGTCGCGAATCAGCGGAGCAATTTTTTCCAGGTAGAGCATGCCTATTCACTCCATGACCGGTTTTGCCCAGGTGCGGGGCCAGATTACGGAGCACCTCGGATGTGCGCTTTCGCTGAAGTCGGTCAATCACCGGCATCTCGACGTGCAGGTGCGCATGCCGCCGGATACCGATCTGCTGGAGGCGAAGTTGCGCCGCATTCTGCGCGAGCGGCTGTACCGCGGGCATGTGGAGCTGACGATTTCCCTGGAGCGCTCCGGCGAATTGGCGATGGTGTTGAACCGTCAACTGGTGGGGTCGTACATCAAGGCGTTCCGCGCCGCCTCGGAAGAATTTGGACTGACTGCCGATCCCGATCTGAATGCCGTGCTTCGCTTGCCCGGGGCGCTGGAAGCAAGTTCTTCCACAGACCCGGAAGAGATGGAGGCCGCGGTTTCGCCCATGCTCGAACAGGCGATTGAGCGCCTGAACGCCATGCGCCGTGAAGAAGGCAGGGGAATTGATCGCGAGCTGCGGGAGAGGATGGCCCTGCTGAGCTCCGCGGCTTCCGAGGTGGAGCGTTACCGCGGGGCGATTCTGCATACCTATCACGAGAAGCTGCAATCCCGCATGAAGGAGCTGATGGGATCGCAGGTGGATGGTGACAGGCTGCTGCAAGAGGCGGCTCTGATGGCCGACCGGAGCGACATCCGCGAAGAGGTTGTCCGAATGAAAACTCATGTGGACCACTTTCTGAAGCTGCTGGACGCTGGCGGCGAAGCCGGTAAGAAATTAGACTTCCTGTTACAGGAAATGGGCCGGGAGGCCAACACATTGCTCTCCAAGACCTCCGGCGTGGCCGGCGAGGCCCTGCGGATCACCGGGCTTGGCCTGGCCATGAAGGCCGAGATCGAGAAGGCGCGCGAACAGGTGCAAAACATAGAATGAGTGGAACTGCGTTCATCATTTCGGCGCCCTCGGGTTCCGGCAAGACGACACTCACCAACGAGCTTTTAAAGCTGGTACCCAACCTGCGCTTTTCCATCTCCTACACCACTCGCAAGCCACGGGGCAGCGAAGTGAACGGGCGCGAATATTACTTCATTGAACGGGATGCCTTTGAAGCGATGATTCGCGCGGGTGAATTTCTCGAGCATGCGGATGTCTTCGGAAACTACTACGGCACGGCCCGCTGTTTTCTGGACGCTGCTCGCGCCGATTCCCAGGACCTGCTGCTCGATATCGATGTACAGGGCGCCCTCCAGGTGAAGAGCCGTTTGGGGGATGCAGTGAGCATTTTCATTCTTCCGCCCTCACGCGAGGTGCTGGAACGGCGCCTGCGAAATCGCAGCCATGCGGAGCAGGTTAACTCCGAGGCGGTCATCCAAAGGCGGCTGGAAGCTGCCGGGAAAGAGATTGAGAATTACGGGAATTATGACTATATTCTCGTGAATGACCGCCTGGAACAGTCCATCGATGAGCTGAAGGCCATCGTCATGGCGGAACGCCTGAAGCGGTCGGGCAGCGAATTGCCGCCGGAAGCAAGCCTGATTCTTGAAATTGCGGAACGTTGCAGCCTGCCGAATGCGCGCGCACGTGCCCAGCAGATACTGGCTTCTTTTATCGCTCCCGCGGTGCCGGGAGGCAATACGAGGTAAACGTCATGAGGTTAGTTGACGGTTTCGA